>NZ_JAGGHR010000001.1:0-192494 GCF_024104075.1 Gilliamella sp.
GTCATTTTTTTCATAATTAAATCCCCTTTTGCTTTTATCATAGAGAATTTTCTACTTTTTTGCTGTACTATTTTAGGGGATAGTTACAATGTTGTTTTATTGAAAATAGCGATAATTTTGTCTACAAATCGATATAAAAAAACCCAGCATTTGCTGGGTTTTTCAGTATTTATTAGATAACTATTTAATTTTAGCTTCTTTATAAATAACATGCTGACGAACTACAGGATCGTATTTTTTGATCTCCATTTTTTCAGGCATAGTTCTTTTATTTTTGCTAGTGGTATAAAAATGACCTGTACCAGCAGAAGAAACTAATCTGATTTTTTCGCGTACACCTTTAGCCATGATATGGTTTCCTTATTAGTACTTTTCACCACGGGCACGAAGTTCAGCTAAAACTGCATCAATACCCTTTTTATCGATAGTACGCATACCTTTAGCAGATACACGCAATTTTACAAAACGTTTTTCGCTCTCAACCCAGAAACGGTGAGTTTGAAGGTTTGGTAGAAAACGACGTTTAGTAGCATTCATCGCATGAGAACGATTATTTCCTACTAAAGGACCTTTTCCTGTTACTTGGCATACTCGTGACATGTCAATAATTCTCCGAAATTTCTATGCTTAAGCCCTGGGCGTAATATGTTAATGGAATTGACCTCGTCAGGCTTTTAGTTTACTGCAGTTCTATCTGAGAAGCAGTTTAACCTCTCACACTACACCCATAATAATGAGGTAGCGAAGTATACGCTGTTATGCGCAAATTCTCAAGTATTATCTTACCTATGCATAAAATTAGTTTACAATGGCATAACTCATATAATATTTATTTTATTAATTAAAAAAAATTCCTAAAACCATTTTGAATCAATCTGATAGATAAAATTTTTGTAAAAATTTTTTGTAATAGCACTTGCTTTTTTCTTATAACGAACAATTCATTATAAAACAATATACTGTCTTTAACATCATTTTAGAAAAAATGATTTAATTTAATAATAAATATGTTTTAATAAGCTTGATTAAGATTTTTATTTATATCGTGTTAATTTTCCAATTTATAAGGAGATTATATGAACCAGTTCACGCCGTATAGTATATATGGCATTATCGGTTATCCTTTAGGGCACAGTATGAGTCCACTTATTCATACTACGTCATTTCAAGATTATGGGATCCCAGCAGTTTTAGTTCCTTTTCCTACTCCACCAGAAGAGATACCGACACTTTTTAAATCAGTAAGATTACTAAATATCCGTGGATTATGTGTCACTATTCCACATAAACAGACTATCATCCCTTATTTAGATGAAGTGACAGATCATGTAAAAAAAGCAGGTGCTGCGAATTTGGTGTATTGGGATGGGGATAAACTTTGTGGGGATAATACAGATATTATTGGATTCATGGAGCCACTTCAAAATAAAAAACTGCCAGCAGAATTCAAAAAAGTGTTATTACTTGGTGCAGGAGGTGCTGCACGAGCAGCTGTAGTGGGATTACAGGAACTTGGTTATAGCGATATTACAGTAACAGATATTGCTGATGATTTACCTCAGGCATTAGCCAGTGAATTCAACCTTAAAACTGTTTCATGGGAAGACCGTAGTAAAGTTGAAGCTCAAATTGTTATTAATTCAACACCATTAGGTATGACGGGTAAATTTGAGAATCAAACACCTTATAAACAAGCTTGGTTTAAAGGTAAAGGCGTGGCTTACGATATTGTTTATACTCCATATAATACTTGTTTTAGACAAGAAGCAGAAAGAGCTGGCTGGCAATCTATTTCAGGGCGTGAAATGTTTATTGGTCAAGCAAATGCTCAATTTAAAATTTGGACAGGAAAAGATCTTTCTGAACGAGCAAAACAAGCTGTAATTGATGCTTTAGCTAAACATTAATTACCAAACAGGCAAACATATCTAGTTAAATTGGAATTAATCGTATTTTCTACTGTTTATACAATTAGCTGCTATTGCCAACTATATTACGTTGGCATAGGCAAAGTTAATATATTAATTGGATAGATCAAGCGCATTATAATAAGGAGCATTTATGACTAACTTAGAATTGCAAGCGTATCGTCGTTTTCTTATGCTAAAAGTATCAGAAGCTAGTGAATATATTGGAAAAACAGATATTAATACATGGCATGATTGGGAAAATGGTACAAAGCCGATCCCAGAGTTTGTCGGAAAAGCAATGCAAGAACTAAAAAAAATCAGAAACGAAAAAATAAATATTATTATAAATAGTATTAATGATCGTATTGGTAGTAATACAATCCGTTATTTTATGACATACGAAGAGTTCAAAAAGGTAAATTTAGATCTTGATGTGATTCAATGGCGATTACATCAATCAATTGCAACAGAGCTCTATTTCCGTGGTTTAGAAAAGTTATGTTAATTAACTTTATTAAGATGACTTTTAGGTTTTAAAAGCTTCCTTATAATTATTGTAAACATTTCATTACGGATGGTTCTGTGGTGGGGTTATTTAATTATATAAAAAATATATATTTATACATTTTTTATATAATATGTAAAAAATTTGTTGCAAAAATAAGAGCGAATCACTAGCATGGTTAATATATTCTATAAATCTGAAAAGATAAAACCCGATATGAATAAAACAATTTTTTTAGTTGGTGCACGGGCTGCAGGTAAAACAACGATGGGAAAGATGTTAGCAAATAAGCTATCGTTTTCTTTCATTGATACCGATAGCTATTTACTCGAAACTACCCAAAAAACGGTAGCCGAAATTGTTGAAAAAGAAGGTTGGGAAGGATTTAGAGCAAGAGAGAGCCAGGTGTTGATTGATACAACTAAACCTAATTGTGTCATTGCAACTGGTGGCGGCATGGTATTAGCCGAGCATAACCGGAATTTTATGAAACAAAATGGTATAGTTATTTTTTTATCTGCGCCTGCGGCAACACTAGCTGCGCGTTTAATGAAAGATCCTAACATTGCTCAAAGACCGTCACTAACGGGTCTATCTATTTCTGATGAGATGGAAAAGGTATTAGCTGAAAGATTACCTTTATACCATGATGCTGCACACCATGTGATCAATGTTGATCAAGATGAAAGTTTGATTCTTGCAAAAATGTTTGAAATACTTCAAAGCTAATTTAACTTCTTTTAATAAAAATACCGATTAAAAAGTGGTATTTTTATTAATAATAGAAAAAATAAATTTTTAAAATTTAATTAAGATTCTATATAAGTTTAATTTTTGAATAAAACTTTATTGTTTTCTAGAACCAAATGAAAGCTAAGTAACAAATTTATACTTACTATCTTTCTGATTAATATTGATACTTGTATATTGAATAGAATTATAATTTTATGTTTTACATATGGAGTATGACAAGTGGATAATCGAAAGGTCAATTCTTATGGAATTGCAGGATCTATATATGCAAATTATATAATACAAAGTATTGCATTAATTGTGATCATGCAATTTTCATATGATATATCGAAACAACTTAATATTGATCTAATCGGCATTGGTAAAATTGCTTCGGGTATAGGAATTGGAAAAATATTATTAATGTTTGTTGGTGGTGTATTGTCAGATAAATTTGGTCGCAAACTATTTATTTGTCTAGGTATGGCTTGCTATGCTATTTTTTTTCTAGGAATGCCTTTTTGTACTAATATAAATATTGCTTTTTGTTTAGCTATTGCTATTGGGGCTGGAAATTCTTTTTTAGATACTGGTTCAATGCCAGCATTAACAGAATGTTTTCCAAACTCATGTGGTACAGCTAGCGTATTGATCAAGGCTTTCATTTCAATGGGATCTCTTGTTCTTCCATTTATTGTTGTTTTTTGCCATCAATACCAAATATGGTATGGTTGGATTTTTTTTGGTTTTGTTGCTTATTTAATAGTTAATACACTATTTTTACTTCCTAAGCAGTTTCCACATATAGATACCTCCATTAAAAGTAATGAATGCTCACAAAGTTATTTTATTGGAAAACCTAATTTTGGATTTGAAGGTATTTTATTAATTATTATGGGATTTACAACAACAGCAACATTCGTTATTGTTTTGCAGTGGTTGCCAACTATCGCTATCAGAGCTGTTAATATGAGCGAACCTGATGCTAATCAACTGATTAGTTATTATAGTACTGCCTCAATTATTTCTGTATTTGTTACGGCTTTTGTAGTCAAACATCTATTAAAACCTATCTTTTGCATCATTATTTTGCCTGCCTTATCTGCGTTGGTATTAATCATTTTTTATTTTAATGTTTCACCTGCAATGTGCGTTATCGTCGCAATAGGAATGGGATTTACTGCGGCAGGGGGGGTACTTCAATTAACTTTGGTTGTTATGCAACAAATGTTCCCAACACGAAAAGGTCTTGCTGTAGGTTGTATGTATACTTTTAGCGGTCTATCGTTTGTTATCATTCCGCTTATAGTACCAAAATTAGCTATGTTCAATGTAAGTTATGCCATATTAATTGACTTTTTTATTGCGATGTCAAGTGTAATACTTGGCTCAATTATCTTTTATCGTTTTAAAAAGGTAGTTGATATAACAAAAATATAATTTTATATATTTTAAGAATAATAATGTTAGAGGGCATGCCAATATGGCATGCTTTTTTTCGATATTAACATCTCATAAAAATTTTAATTTATTTTCGTATTTAACAATTCAATATTTTGTTAATCCATTATTACTTAATCAAAAATCATTAAGCTTAAGCCATTAACTTTTATTAATAGCAAATTTTAAGATTTTTATTAGATTCTTGAAATATTGCTTGCCATAAAACCAAAAATAAATAAAAATACATAAAAAGTGAATAAGTATTCAGCTTGAGGTGGTTGTGAAAATGAAAGAACGTACAACTGAGTTAGTTGATGGCTTAAGACATTCAGTACCTTATATTAATGCACATCATGGTAAAACATTTGTAATTTTGCTCACAGGCGCAGTGTTAAAAAGTAATAATTATTCAAGTATTATTAGTGATATTGGTTTACTTTATAGTCTTGGTATTAAACTTGTTATTGTTAATGGTGCTCGCAATCAGATTGATGAATCTTTAAAAAATCATAATATCACACCTAAATATTATAAAAATACGCGTATTACCGATGCAACAACACTGGACATCATTAAACAAGTTACTGGTTCATTACAACTCAATATTACCGCAAGTTTATCAATGAGTTTAAATAATACTCCATTACAAGGAGCTCATATCAGTGTTGTAAGTGGTAATTTTGTGATTGCACAACCTTTAGGGGTAGATGATGGGATTGATTATTGTCATACAGGTAAAATCCGTCGTATAAACAATGAGGCTATAGCTGAACAACTAGCTCGTGGATCAATTGTGTTACTAGGCCCTGTTGGCGTTTCGGTTACTGGTGAAAGTTTCAATTTAGCGTCTGAGGATGTCGCAACCGAAGTTGCTATTCGCTTAAAAGCGGATAAATTAATCAGTTTTTGCGCTGAACAAGGAGTACTAGATGAAAACGGTCGTGTTATTACCGACCTTTATCCTGTTGATGCGGATAATTATGTCAATAAAAAAGAGCAGCAAGGTAAACCTTTATCTAGTGAAGCACGTTTTTTACGTGCAGCATCTAAAGCATGCCGTAGTGGGGTCAGACGAAGCCATTTGGTAAGTTATTTGGTTGATGGCTCAATTTTACAAGAATTATTTTCGCGTGATGGGATTGGAACACAAGTAGCGATGGAGCATTCTGAACAAGTACGTTTAGCAACTATTAACGATATTGGAGGAATTCTAGAACTCATACGCCCACTTGAAGAACAAGGTATTTTGGTTAAACGTTCACGTGAGCAGTTAGAAATGGAGATAGATAAATTTACCATTATTGAACGTGATAATATGACAATTGGTTGTGCCGCACTTTATCCATATCCTGAAGAAAAAATGGGAGAAATGGCCTGTGTAGCTATTCATCCTGATTATCGCAATTCATCTCGAGGAGATGACTTAATTGAAAAGTTAACAGAAAAGGCAATCCAGTTAGGGCTCGAAAAAATATTTGTTTTAACTACACGTAGTATTCATTGGTTTAGAGAAAAAGGTTTTAACCCTGCAGAAGTTGATGATTTACCGATTAAAAAGAAAAAACTTTATAATTATCAAAGGAATTCTAAAATTTTAATGCTTGATATTCTTTGACCTATATTTAAATAAGGTTGGGAGCGACTAAAATTTCTAATATTATAAATCTGGTATTAAATAATGGGATATTAACGCCAGCTATAAAAAGTAATTAGAATTAGTATGTTACAACAGTATTTAAAATTTGCATTGTAAATGTTTTTTTTAAGTAAAACCCACGTGGTCGAGTTAAAATAATATCACCATTTTCACCAATTGCTTCCGTAAGAGCTTGCCCATTGGCTGCTTTAGGCCTAATTTGTAAATAAGTACCATATCGAGCAGTAATTTTTTCAACATGCCCTAGTGCTATCATATCCATTAACTCTTCCCAGTCTTGTTTGAGCTGTTGCTCTTGTTTTTTAGTTGGTGTCCACATAATAGGTTTTCCAACTTTTCTATCTGCGAGAGGAATAGTTCTTTCACCTTCTATCGGAATCCAAAGCACTTTTGCAAGTTTATATCTAACATGGCTTGTCTCCCAAATAACACCATGATTAGCCATTAATGGTGTGACACTAACGAAGGTTGTTTCAAGTGGTTTACCGTGTTTATCAACAGGAATAGTTTTAAGCTCTATACCAAGATTAGCAAAATCTTGCTCAGCTTTACTACCAGCATTTGCTCCTAAAAAAGTTTCAATAAGATTGCCTACCCAACCCTTTTGTTTATTTAGATTATTCGGTATAGGTATGTTTAAGTATTGTGCTATCTCGCCAAAAGTATAACCTGCTGCTAACTGAGCTCGTTGCAATAATTCTTGTTCACTATTAGGAAAAAATATAGGCATGGCAAAAATAGTTAACTTACTTGTTAAGAAAACACAGTCAATTATATTGACTGTGAATCTTAAAATAAAGAGTTATTAGCTTAACTTTTCAACCCAACTTGCATAGCTATTAATAATAAGGGCTAAGAATTCTTTACTTTTTTCAGTAATATTACCACTTTCATCAAAAGTAGAAGCTACATTACCAATATAAGCTTCAGGCTGTTGTAATGTCGGCATATCAAGAAATACTAATGATTGACGAAGTTGATGGTTAGCGCCAAACCCACCAATTGCACCTTGTGAAACGGAAACAATTGCAGCGGCTTTTTTAGACCAAATGCTCTTACCATAAGGACGAGAACCAATATCTATTGCATTTTTGATAACAGCAGGAACTCCACGATTATATTCTGGTGTCACAAAAATAACACCCTGACAATCGGCTACTTCTTTGCGGAAACGAGTATAAGAGGCAGGAGGGGTATCATTATCAATATCTTCATTATATAAAGGTAAATCGCCAATTTGAATAATTTGTAATGAAAGTGATGGTGGTGCAATTTTTTGAAAAACTTTTGCTACTTTTAAGTTATAAGAGTCTTTGCGCAAACTTCCTACCAGTACAGCAATTTTTTTACTCATCTTAAATCTCCACTTTTTTTATAAGAGGTATTTTTAATACCTCTTAAATTAATAGTATTTGTTAATGTCCTGATGAGTCGACTTTTCGGCCTGCTTCAAATAAGAACCATGCACGTTGTTCTGTTTGATCGATCCACTCTTCAATTAAACTGGCAGTAGCGGTATCATTGTATTTATCACAAATATCATGTGCAACACGCATACGTTCTGTTAGTTTTACATTATCTTGGCATAGCTCGGCAAGCATATCTGATGGTTCAACGAAATCTGCATCATTATCAGAAATACTCTGTAATTTAGCAATGTGACCAATTGAGCGTAGAGTTGTGCCACCTAACTTACGGACACGTTCCGCAATCGGATCTGTCATTGCAAATAGCTCTTCACCTTGATCATCTAGCATTAAGTGGTAATCACGGAAATGAGGGCCACTAACATGCCAATGAAAGTTTTTAGTTTTTAAATATAAAGCAAATACATCTGCTAAAACAGAATTCATTGCTCCAGAAATATCTTTTGATGCCTTTTGTCCTAAATCAGTAGGAAACAAAATAGCTGATTGTTGTAGTTTTTTAGCAGAAGCCGTACTTTTAGCCATGATATATTCTCCTTTAAATTGAATAATAAATACCCGTATTGACAAAATTACGCCAACTTAATGTTAATGTCCAATAAAAAACGTTAATTTTTTACTATCATTGCTATTTCAGTAACCTATGGTTTCTTTATCTCTTTCTTCTTTCTTGTTTTTATTTATCTGAAACAATATCTTTCAAAATAAAAGAAAATATTTCAAAATGTGATTTAGTTAAAAGTTTTTATATTTCAAAGTTGATAGCATTAATGCGAAATTTAACTCAATAGGAGACAATATGATTGATGCTATTTCATTTGGTGCCGAATGGTTTATTGGTTTATTCCAAGAAGGCGGCAAGGTATTTGTGGGTATGGTAACAAGTATATTACCATTATTAATTTCATTACTCGTTGTGATGAACGCAGTGATTAAATTTATTGGGCAAGAACGTATTGAACGTTTAGCGCAAGCTTGTGCGGGCAATCCTGTTTCTCGATATCTATTATTACCACTTATCGGAACTTTCGTATTTTGTAATCCAATGACATTAAGCCTAGGTCGTTTTA
The DNA here is from genome assembly GCF_024104075.1 of Gilliamella sp. Taxonomy (NCBI): domain Bacteria; kingdom Pseudomonadati; phylum Pseudomonadota; class Gammaproteobacteria; order Orbales; family Orbaceae; genus Gilliamella; species Gilliamella sp. The sequence continues at coordinate 8,745 of NZ_JAGGHR010000001.1, forward strand.
TGCCAGAGTTTTACAAACCGAGTTATTATGCAGCTTCATCTTATAGTTGCCATTCAATGAATGGACTCTTTCCACACGTTAACCCTGGTGAACTTTTTGTTTATTTGGGAATAGCTGCTGGTTTAACTACCCTAAATTTACCTTTAGGTCCTCTTGCTGTGAGTTATTTCCTTGTTGGTTTAGGTACTAACTTCTTTAGGGGGTGGATTACTGACTTTTGTACTGCCATTTTTGAAAGAAAAATGGGCATCAAGTTAGAAAGAAAAGTTCATCTATAATAAAAATAAGGAATATAAAAAATGGCAAAATTTATCCACATTGAAAAAGGCGAAGCAGGTTGGGGTGGACCTTTGGAACTTCCAGTTATTGCTGGTAAAAAAATTGTTTATATTGCAGCAGGTACTTGTCCAGCCATAGTTGACACTTTAGTTGATCTAACAGGTTGGGAAGCTATTGATGGTTTTAAAGATGGTGAGCCGCCTAAAGATGAAATTGGCGTTGCTGTGATTGATTGTGGAGGAACATTACGTTGTGGAATTTATCCAAAAAATCGTATACCAACTATCAATATTCATGCCACAGGTAAATCAGGCCCTCTGGCTCAATATATTGTTGAAGATATTTATGTTTCTGCGGTAAAACCTCACAATATCAAACTAATAGAAAAAGAAGGGAATGTTGTAAGCGAACCAGCAACAAACGATAAATCGTCTGAATTTAAAGATTATGACAGCAGCAAAAAAATTACTGAACAAAGCGATGGTTTGTTAGCAAGAATTGGTATCGGTATGGGTTCTGGCGTTGCTGTCTTCTTCCAAGCTGGCCGAGATACAATTGACACTGTACTGAAAACAATACTTCCTTTTATGGCGTTTGTATCGGCACTAATTGGTATCATCATTGCATCTGGATTGGGTAACTTTATTGCGCATGGGCTAGTACCACTGGCAAACAATCCGCTTGGATTGGTTATTTTAGCCTTAATTTGTTCATTTCCATTACTTTCCCCATTCTTAGGTCCTGGTGCGGTTATTGCTCAAGTTATTGGGACATTAGTTGGTGTTCAAATTGGACTTGGTAATATTCCACCGCATTTAGCATTGCCAGCATTATTTGCCATTAATGCACAAGCAGCATGCGACTTTATTCCGGTTGGTTTATCACTTGCTGAAGCTAAACAAGATACAGTTCGAGTAGGGGTACCATCGGTGTTAGTTAGCCGCTTTTTAACCGGTGCGCCAACAGTATTAGTTGCATGGGCGGTATCGTTATTTATCTATCAATAGATTGTCTAAAAAATGGGATGGTTCCATCCCATTTTAAACTAATGTTAAAAATAAAAAGCTTGGATTAAGTAAAAGCAAGAAATAAGAAGGTTAATGATGTCAAATATTATCTATCAATCAAAAATTAGTCAAATTGGTGAGTTTGCTCAAGATGCATTAACTGATGGTATGTTAATCCTGTTTAAAACTGGAGCACCAGCAGATTTAGCGGATTATTGTTTTGTGCATAGTCATGATGATTTAAAACAAGATTTACAAGTTGGGCAGACCATTTATCTAGGTAAACAGAGTTACAAAATTACCGCGGTGGGTGATGTTGCTAGCGTTAATTTCCGTGAATTAGGTCATATCACATTAAAATTTGATAGTAATAATCAAGCCGAATTACCAGGAACCATTCATATAGAAGGTGAAACTCCAAGTCAGCTTTTTGTGGGTGATGAAATTAGAATTGTAAATGATTAAGGAACATAAAAAATGAAACAAGTAGCAGTTGTTATAGGTGGCGGACAAACTCTTGGTGAATTCTTATGTAAAGGTATCGCTGATGCTGGATACAAAGTTGCCGTTGCAGATTTGAATGCCGCTAATGCAAACAAAGTTGCAGATGAAATAAATCAAAAACATGGCGCTAGCACGGCAAAAGGCTTTGTTGTTGATGCAACCAAAGAAGATAGTGTCATCAAGTTAGCACAAGACGTTGAAGCTACATTTAAACATGCTGACTTATTAGTCTACAGTGCAGGAATTGCACGTGCAGCTCCAATTACCAGTTTTGCATTAAGTGATTTTCAATTATCGGTTGATGTCAACTTAACTGGTTATTTCTTATGTGCGCGTGAATTTGCAAAATTAATGGTAAAACATAATACCGCTGGTCGTATTATCCAAATCAATTCGAAATCTGGAAAAGTGGGTAGCAAACATAATTCAGGATACAGCGCAGCCAAATTTGGTGGGGTAGGGTTAACACAATCACTTGCCCTAGATCTTGCTGATTGTGGTATTACTGTAAACTCATTAATGTTAGGTAACTTATTAAAATCCCCTATGTTCCAATCGTTAATACCACAGTATGCTAAAAAATTAGGTATTCCTGAAAACCAAGTGGAACAAGTTTATATTGATAAAGTTCCCTTAAAACGAGGTTGTGATTATCAAGATGTACTTGACGTATTGCTATTTTATGCAAGTGATAAAGCATCATATTGCACAGGGCAATCAATCAACATTACTGGTGGACAAGTGATGTTCTAGTTAAAATAAAGTGCGAAAGTTAATTTAAACTTATCGCACTTTTTATTCTAGCTTAAACAAAATGGAAAAATATTAAATATGACGACTACTCTAGTTGCTATAGCGCTTATTGCTTGGTGTATTCAAATTATTTTTAGTTGGTTTCAAATTCGTCGTTTCAATAAAGCGTTTCTAGCTTTAAAAAAAGGTTGCTACTTAGGTGTTGGTCGTAGTAAAAGTAAACGATTTAGACCAAGAGTATTAATCGCAATTTCATTAGATGAAAATAAAGTTGTGATTGATTCTATCATAATGAAAGGGATCACGGTATTTGCATTGCCTAAATCTATTTCCCAGCTCCATGGCTTATCTGTATCAGAAATAATCCCTGAAAAAATATTTCCAAACGACGTAATATCACAAAGTGCGTTGATTGTTGCCTTAACAGCAAAAAATTAATAATTATCTTTTATTTTGAAAAGTAATTTCTTTCATTATAAAGTATAATGGTTTGCAAAATAAAATTTCCTATATACTAATAATGATGGAATCATAATATGAAAGTAAGGCAACGACAAACAGCTATTTTAGAATACCTGCAAAATAATGGGCAAGTTAGTATTGATGAATTAGTTGAGTATTTCAAAACGACTGGAACTACAATTCGTAAAGATCTCACTCAACTCAGCCAAAGTGGTCTAGTTTTACGTACTTACGGCGGCGCCATGTTAAACCGTGAAATTGGTGATAGAGCTATTGATCATAAAACTTATATCAACATTGCATCTAAAAAATCAATTGCATGCGAAGCAGTTAAATTGATCCACGAAGGTGACTCAATTATTTTTGACTCTGGAAGTACTGTTGCTCAGATGATTCCTATACTGACAAGTTTCAATAATTTGACTATTATGACTAACAGCTTACACATTGTAAATGAACTTGTTGCACATAATAATGATCATACTATTATCTTATCAGGTGGCACTTTTCGCCGTAAATCGGCCTCTTTTCACAGTAACAGTGCATCAACTGCGGCCATATTTGAATCTTACACTTTTGATAAACTATTTATGGGGGCTGATGGGATTGATTTAGTAGGGGGCGTGACAACATTTAATGAAAGCTATCACGGCAGTGTTGCCATGAGTAAAGCTGCGGCAAAATTAATATTATTAGCTGACTCAACCAAGTTTGGCAGGCGTAGTCCTAATGTTGTGTGTGACTTAAATGCTGTTGATACCATCATCACCGACAATAAATTAGATGACAAATATTATGAAGCACTCATACAACGAGGCATCAAAGTCATTAAAGTAGACGTAATTGATAAAGAATAAAAAATAGCATTGTTTAAATGTTGCATTAGCGGGAATCTATTTGAGTGATGCAAATTATTAACAAAACAAATTTAATTTACTCAAAAATTAAAAACCCGCTAAAGCTGAGTGGCTAACAAGCGTACCGACTTATCACCTTAAAATAACAATCTAGCACGAATTGTTCCTGGCACGTTTTTCAGTTTAGATAACAACTCTTCAGCCTTACTTTGTTTAACTCTATCGATATCAATAACAACATAACCAATCTGAGGATCAGTTTGTAAATATTGTGCTGAAATATTAAGCCCTTGTTCAGCGAATAACGTATTGATAGCAGTTAGAACACCAGGTTGGTTACGATGAATATTAATAAAACGACTAGAGCCTTTAGCTGGAATAGGTAAAGAGGCTTCAGGAAAATTAACTGCTGAAAGTGTTGCACCAGTATCAGAATATTTAGCTAGTTTACTTGCGACCTCAATCCCAATATTTTCTTGTGCTTCGCTAGTTGAACCACCGATATGCGGAGTAATAATTACATTATCAAATTGACATAATGGAGATTCAAAAGGGTCGTTGTTACTAGCAGGCTCTGTTGGAAAAACATCAATAGCTGCCCCACTGAGTTTATTGGCTTTCAGAGCTTTAGTTAAAGCATCAAGATCGATAACTTTACCGCGTGAAGCATTGATTAAAATTGCGTCTTGTTTCATTGCATCAATTTCGTTATCACTAATCATTTTGATGGTTGTTGGATTTTCTGGCACATGCATTGAAACAATATCGCTTATTGCTAGTAATTCTTTCATTGTTGAAACTTGTTTAGCATTACCTAAAGGTAGTTTTGTTTCAATATCATAAAAATAAACATTCATCCCTAACGATTCAGCCAAAATACTTAGTTGGCTACCAATATGCCCATAACCAATAATACCCAAATTTTTACCACGAGCTTCGTGTGAACCTGTCGCAATCTTATTCCATTTTCCTCGGTGTGCTTTAGCATTTGCATCTGGTACTCGACGAAGTAATAATATTGCTTCGGCTAATACTAGTTCTGCTACAGATCGCGTATTTGAAAATGGTGCATTAAAAACAGGAATCCCTTTTACTGTCGCTGCATCAAGATCAACTTGGTTGGTACCTATACAAAAACAGCCAATGCCAGCAAGTTTAGGTGCAGAATCGATAATGTCCTTAGTTAATTGTGTTCTTGACCGGATCCCAATAAACCGGACATCTTTCAGAGCTTGCTTAAGTTCTTCAGGCGATAATGCGCTTTTATGATATTCAATATTGGTAAAGCCGGCGGATTTTAATATTTCAATTGCGCTAGGATGAACTCCCTCAAGTAATAAAAACTTATTTTCATCTTTGGTTAAAGTTTGAATAACCATTATTTCCTCTCTTTCCTTCAGCATACAAATTGGTACTTATAATTAAATACCATTATTAACTTTATTGTAGTAAATGATTTTATCTCAGCTCTTTTACACCCGTACTGCATCCAACAAGCGCAATATCAGCGCCTTTATTGGCAAATAATCCAACAGTAACCACACCTGCAATGCTATTAATTCGGTTTTCAAGCTCCATTGGTTTGGTAATGACAAGATCATGAACATCTAAAATCACATTACCATTATCAGTTATAACGCCTTGACGATATATTGGTTTACCGCCCAGCTTATATAACTCACGAGCAACATAGGAACGTGCCATTGGGATCACTTCAACCGGTAATGGGAATTTACCTAATACATCAACAACTTTTGATTCATCAACAATACAAATAAATTGTTTAGCAATGGCTGAAACAATTTTTTCGCGCGTTAAAGCTGCGCCACCACCTTTAATCATTTGCAACTGGTGATTAATTTCATCTGCACCATCGACATAGACATCCAAATAATCGACTTCATTACAATCGAGAACAGGAATACCATAGCTTTTTAATTTTTGGGTGGATGCTTCCGAACTAGATACAGTACCTTTGATTTGATCTTTTATTGTAGCTAATGCATCAATAAAATGGGATGCAGTAGAGCCTGTTCCTACACCAATAAAAGAATCAGGTTTGATAAATTTTAAGGCTGACCAGCCTACGGCCTTTTTTAATTCGTCTTGTGTCATAATATCACCCCTATTTTGAGGATAATTTTTCTTAAAAAAAAAATAAAATTTTGAAAGCAAAATTGTTGAAGATATGGCATAGTACCCAATTAGAAAGCAAAAATCATTAGGATTTTAAGAATTAAATCAACTTTGTGATAGGTTTAAAACTTATTACGATATTAAAGTAGATTAAATATTTGAGCAATGATCAAATCATTAATAAAGAGATTATGAAGCGTCCAGATTATAGAGCGTTACAAGCATTAGATGCGGTGATAAAGGAACGAGGATTTGAAAGAGCTGCTGATAAATTGTGTATTACACAACCTGCGGTTTCGCAACGTATCAAACAATTAGAAAGCTTTTTTGGTCAACAACTGCTAGTTAGGACCATTCCTCCGAAAGCAACCAAACAAGGTGAGCACCTGCTTGGCTTATTACATCAAGTTGAATTATTAGAACAGCAATGGTTAGGTGATAACGAGCAAAATGCCACACCGTTGTCGTTATCTATTGCGATTAATGCTGATTCTTTAGCAACTTGGTTTTTACCTGCGTTAAAACCAGTTTTAGATAAAAATATCTTACGTTTTGATATTCAAGTCAAAGATGAAGAACATACGTTAGAATTATTGCGTTTAGGGACAGTAGTTGGTGCGATTAGCATTCAAGCTAATCCTTTACCAGGTTGCTTGTCTGATTTATTAGGTGCTTTAGACTATATTTTTGTGGCTTCACCTGATTTTGCTAAAAAGTACTTTCCAACTGGGGTAACTCGATCATCTTTATTAAAAGCGCCTGCTGTTGCATTCGATCATTTAGATGATATGCATCAGGCCTTCTTACAAGAAAACTTTAACCTTACGCCAGGTAGTGTAATTTGCCATATCACTAGTTCATCTGAAGCTTTTGTGCAATTAGCTAAACAAGGTTCGGCCTGCTGTATGTTACCAAAGTTGCAAGTTGAGCAAGAATTAAAAAATGGTGAATTAATTAACTTAACTGATGGGTTATATCAAAGACGTATGCTATATTGGCATCGTTTTGCTCCTGAAAGTAGTGTAATGCAAAATATCTCTGAAACCTTGATTCGTTATGCACAACGAACATTATCATAGCCTCAGGATTTAGATCACAAATAATAGATAAATTAAGTGATTTTTATACTGAAACACATACTTACCTGAAACTTTTTAACAAAATAAAGTCTATATTTAAAGAGCTGAAGATATGAGCCAATTAAAAAATGATCGTTATTTACGAGCTTTACAATGTTTGCCTGTAGACTATACACCAGTTTGGATGATGCGACAGGCAGGTCGTTATTTACCTGAGTATCGTCAATTAAGATCAAAAGCGGGTGATTTTATGACGATGTGTCAAACGCCAGAATTAGCTTGTGAGGTCACCTTACAACCATTACAACGATTTGAGCTTGATGCTGCTATTATTTTCTCTGATATTTTAACAATCCCTGATGCTATGGGGCTTGGCTTATATTTTGAATCGGGTGAAGGACCTAAATTTAAAAAATCGATATCTTGCATATCAGATATTGAACAATTACCCATCCCAGATCCAGAGCAATCACTTAAATATGTGATGGATGCGATTCGATTAACAAAAAAAGAACTCAATGGTAAAGTTCCACTAATTGGTTTTTCGGGAAGCCCATGGACACTAGCCACCTACATGATTGAAGGGGGCAGTAGCAAAGCATTCACCAAAATTAAAAAGATGCTTTATAGTGAGCCCAAAGCGTTGCATCAACTACTTGAAAAACTCGCAAACAGTATCGCATTATATTTAAATGCACAAATTCAAGCAGGAGCACAATCGATTATGATTTTTGATACTTGGGGCGGCGTATTAAGTCATCAAAGCTATCAAACATTTTCACTTGACTATATGCAACAGATCTTATCGCAATTAAAACAAGGTAAAAAAAGTCAAGATATAACCTCGTACATTCCTGTTACTTTATTTACTAAAGGAGGAGGAATATGGCTTGATCGTATTATTAATACAGGTTGTGATGCGGTGGGAGTAGATTGGACTGTAAATTTAAGCCAGATTACTCAAAAAGGGAAAATAGCAGTACAAGGGAATTTAGATCCTTCCGTTTTATATGCAGGAAAGCAAACAATTGAATCCAATGTAGAGGCCGTTCTTAATGAATATGGCTATCACAATGGGCATGTTTTTAATTTAGGGCATGGTATTCACCAAGATATCCCTGTAGATAATGTACAGCATTTGATTGAAGCGGTACATCGACTATCAAAAAGGTTTCATCATGATTAAAAATCCTGTTCAATTAAGGCTAGAAAAGTTACCACAATGGAAACAACGTCTATTTATGGTCTGCTTATGTGAACGAATGTATCCCAACTTTGTTTTTTATTGTCATCAACAACATCATGAAGATGATGCTAAAAATTATAAAAAAATACTGGATTTAGTTTGGGAATCACTATTAGTTGAAGATGTAAAAATCAATTTTGATTTACAGCTTGAGAAATTAGAACTCATTATTCCAACTGTAACTGATGATAGTCCTTATATGGTTTATCCAGCCATCGATGCTTGTCATGCACTTGGTGAGGCCTTACACTCTTACTTGAGTGGTGAAATCGCTGAACATACAGCTAAAGTCAGTAGTATATCAGCAACTACAGTTGCTGAATTTGAAATGACCAAAACAAATGTTACTCTTTCAGAAGATGAACAACAAACTTTGCCTAGTGTTATAGATGAATTCGATTTGCAGTGGGAAATATTTCGATTGCTACGCGAAGAAAATAATGAAATGAATGAGTTGATAAAAGGCTTGAAAGATGAAATTCGAGCAGCGGAAACTAGTAATATTGGTGTTTTTTTGAGCTATCAAGGCGTTTAAAGTGTAATTTTTAAAATTTTTATTAAATTTTTCTTTAATATTGGACAAATATAGACTACATTTAACAGCAATGTAATCTAAGCAACGTTTACAGTAACGACGCTAAAATATTAAGTTTTAGCTTCGTTTATAATGTTAACTTTAACAATAAAATAATATGTAAGGATATACCCATGAATAAAACAGAACTTGTCGACGCTATTGCTAGCAAAGCTGATATTACCAAAGTAGCTGCAAAAACGGCGTTGGAAGCTACATTAGCCGCTATTACTGAATCATTGAAAGCTGGTGAGCCAGTTCAATTAGTTGGTTTTGGTACATTTAAAGTTAATTCTCGTAAAGCTCGTACTGGTCGTAATCCAAAAACTGGTAAAGAAATTAAAATTGCAGCAAGTAAAGTACCAGCATTCGTATCAGGTAAAACTTTGAAAGAAGCAATCAAATAAGTTGCTTTTTCTTACTGTCAACTTGATTGATAGAAGTATTAGGTCATAGGGTATAGTCTTATGACCTTATCAACTCAATAAAAATACATTATTTTAAGGCAAATTGCTTTCGCTTTTTCTTGTTTATAAGTAGTATTAGAACCAAATTAAAATTATATTACTAATAATTTTAAGTGGTTATTTCAACCCATTTCGCTTGTAATATATCAATCAAATCTTGAGGCGCAATTTCAATTTCTAATCCTCTTCGCCCGCCTGATATAAACATTGTTGTGTGCTCACTTGCACTTAAATCAATGAGTGTGGGTAGTTGTTGTTTTTGACCGAGTGGACTAATTCCTCCCACCAAATAACCTGTTACCTTTTGAGCTAAATTAGGATCAGCTAAATCTATTTTTTTACATTTTAGTGCTTTTGCGACTTTTTTAAGATCCAAATGTCTATCGACGGGCAATACACAAACCGCTAACGTCTTATTATTACCGTTTAAACTTACAATCAAGGTTTTAAATACCTGTGTAGCTGTAACATTCAAACTGGGATCAAGTTTATTAACCGCTTCTTGCCCGTAGTTAGTTTGGTTGGGATCGTGTTTATATTGGTGGATATTAAATTTGATTTTTAGCTTTTTAAGTAAATCAATTGCTGGAGTCATAGCTTTTATCCAATAGATTTAGTTAAATCAAAATAGTATATGGTAAGCGATATCCTTACCAAAATAGAGTTGGTAAGGAAATGAATAACAATTAAAGAATTAATTAGTGGTCTTCTTTATTTTTATCATCATTGCTAGTAGACGGTGCTGCTGAGTTAGAGGCACTATTTGCTAGCGTATAAAGACGATAGAAAAAGCTAGTAACAAAAATATCAAAAAAGATACTACAGAAAGAGAAGATGGTATCAAGGACAAAATTGTCACTATCGAACGCAATAGCTAATTGAGTAAAAACCATCACGAATGCTAGGAAGATTAATACCATCAAAATAGCTGAGCGCCACTGGGTTTTTGATGACTGAATGCTTAATGAAAGTGAGTCAAGAATATTGTTTTGACCAGGTTCAACCAGCGAAGCAAAAAAGAAGTTACAAAAGATAATTAAAATTAGAATTGGAATCAGTAGTACTAAAAAAATTAATATAAAAATAAGTTCTTTAGGTAAAAGCAAATTTAAACTAATAAGTACTATAGATAACATAAATGAGACTAAAAATATAAAGACTCCAATGATAAGATAAAAAAGAATAATTTTTAATGTATTTGATAACGCTTTAGACAGTAATAAATTTAAATTAAGTTTATCGCTGATATAAAGGTTAGAAATAGTTGCTATACTAATTGCTTTTAAAATAATGCTAATTAGTAATGTCAACATCACGAATAAAACATAGTTAGTTAAATTTTGTGAAAAATAGATTTGTTCAGCTAGATTTTGTTTGTCAAAGAAAGAATTAAAAAACGCATGAATTAAAGCTAGCGTTAGACTAACAAGAACAAATTGCGTAATGCGATTACGAATAAAATTGCATGTTTGTATAAAAACTAAAGAAAAAGAGATTTTTTTTTGCATTTCTATGTAAGTTCCTTATATGTGGTAACTGATTTAGTTACCACTATTATTTTTTGAATGATTAAATTCGTAAATTAAGCTTGCAATAATGAAATATCCGCAACTTTTAAGAATAAATTTTGTAGCTTTTTCAAAAGCGCTAATCGATTAAGTCTAATAACTTCATTGTCAACCATAACCATGACTGAATCAAAAAATGTATTTACCGTCTCTTTTAATGACGATAATTCAATTAACGCATCTTGATAACGGCTTTCACTAAAATACGGTGAAAGTTTATCGGTTAAAATTGCCAATTTTTTAGCTAATTCACCTTCTGCGCCTGTCTCTAGCAAGGCTGCATTGATCTGCTCAGGAATAGTAACCTCAATTTTAGATAAAATATTTGACACACGCTTATTAGCTTCGGCTAATGACGAGGCTTCGGGCAAGGTTCTAAAGTGAGTGACTGCCTTAACGCGTGCATCAAAATCAGCGGGTTTAGTTGGATTAAGTGCTAAAACTGCTTGAATCGTATCAATTGCAAAGCCTTGTTCTTGATACCAAGCTCGGAAACGACCCTGCATAAAATTAACAATATCGTCAACTACGTTTTTATTATTAAGCTTATCGCCATATAATGATGCGGCATAATTGGCTAATTCGACTAGATCTAAAGGCAGTGCCTTTTCAACAATAATACGTAAAACACCAATAGCAGCGCGACGCAATGCAAAAGGATCTTTATCACCTTTAGGATGCTGACCAATACCAAAAATGCCGGCTAAAGTATCTAATTTTTCAGCGATAGAAACTGAACAAGAAACAGCAGTACTTGGTAATTCATCACCAGCAAAACGCGGTTTATATTGTTCTTCAATGGCGGTTGCAACTGCAATACTTTCGCCATCTTTAAGGGCCAAATAACGTCCCATAATACCTTGTGTTTCAGGGAATTCAAAAACAGTATTAGTCACTAAATCGCATTTTGTTAATTTGCCCGCTCGTTTGGCTTGCTCAACATCAGCCCCAATTTTATCGGCAATAAAGCCAGATAACGATTCAATGCGAATTGCTTTATCCTTAACTGTTCCAAGCTGTTGTTGAAATAAAACTGTTTCAAGACGAGGCAAACGGTCTTCTAAACGTTGTTTTAAATCAGTTTGATAAAAGAATTCAGCATCGGCAAGGCGAGGGCGAACCACTTTCTCATTACCCGAAATTACAACTTGTGGATCTTTTGACTCAATATTAGCCACAAAAATAAAGTTTGGTAATAATTTGCCTTGTTTATCATAAACAGGAAAGTATTTTTGATCGCCTTTCATGGTATAAACCAATGATTCAGCAGGAACCTCTAAAAATCGCTCCTCAAATTTAGCAGTTAACACAACAGGCCATTCAACTAGAGAGGAAACTTCTTCAAGCAAATTATCTGTTAAATCTGCTTTACCATTTAATTTTGCAGCTTCTTCTTCAGCTTGTTGTTTAATAATAGATTTACGTTTATCGTAGTCAGCAATTACCTTACCACGTTGTTCCAAAATTTCAGGATACTGGTCTGCATTATCAATAGTGAACTCTTGCTCACCCATAAAACGATGGCCACGAATAATACGATCTGATTTAATCTCTAAAATCGTACCAGGCACAAGCTCATCACCATACAACATGGTAACAGTATGACATGGACGAATAAATTCAACTTGGCGAGCCGCCCAACGCATTGGTTTAGGGATAGGTAATTTGCTTAATGCGGTTTTAACCATATCACATAACAAATTAACAACTGGCTGACCTTTTTGATTTTGAGTATAAGAAAGCCATTCACCTTTATCAGTTTGTATACGCTCAGCCTGATCAACTGTAATACCACAACCACGAGCCCAACCTTCAGCAGCTTTAGTTGCATTGCCATTGGCATCAAAGGCTGCGCTGACCGCAGGACCACGTTTAACAATTTGGCTATCGGGTTGCGTATCATTCAAATTTAAAACTTTTAATGCTAAACGGCGAGGCGATGCATACCAAAGCACTTCACCATGTTCCAAATTGGCATTATCAAGCTGTTGTATAAAATTAGCCGCAAAGCTTTCTGCTAACGTGCGGAGTGATTTTGGTGGTAACTCTTCGGTACCAATTTCCACTAAAAATGTTTTTTGCATAATCTTCTAATTCCTACTTTGATGCACTTTCGTTAGATTGTGAATTTTGGCACATGGGGAAGCCAAGTGCTTCGCGAGATGCGTAATAGGCTTCCGCCACCATTTTGGTTAATGTTCTGATGCGCAAAATATAACGTTGTCGCTCAGTTACTGAAATCGCTTTACGAGCATCAAGTAAATTAAAACAGTGGGCCGCTTTTAAGATGCGTTCATAAGCAGGTAGTGGTAGTGGTTTTTCTAACTCAAGCAAAAACTTGGCTTCTTTTTCGTGTTGTTCAAAACAATAAAATAAAAATTCAACATTGGCGTATTCAAAATTATAAGTGGACTGCTCAACTTCGTTTTGATGGAACACATCACCATAGGTTGTTTTACCAAATGCTCCATCACTCCAAACCAAATCATAAACACTATCCACGCCTTGAATATACATTGCTAAGCGCTCAAGTCCATAAGTGATTTCACCAGTAACTGGTTTACATTCAAGCCCACCAACTTGTTGAAAATAAGTAAATTGGGTTACTTCCATACCATTTAACCAAACTTCCCATCCAAGCCCCCAAGCACCAAGGGTTGGGTTTTCCCAATTATCTTCAACAAAACGGATATCATTAACAGTTGGATCAAGACCTAATTGTTTTAACGAACCTAAATAAAGCTCTTGAATATTATCAGGAGAAGGTTTTAAGATAACTTGAAATTGATAATAATGCTGAAGCCTGTTTGGATTCTCGCCATAGCGGCCATCGGTTGGGCGGCGAGATGGTTGAACATAAGCTGCATTAATAGGTTCTGGCCCAAGCGCTCGTAGGCAAGTCATCGGGTGAGACGTGCCCGCACCGACTTCCATATCCAAAGGCTGAATCACAGTGCATCCCTGATTAGCCCAGTAGTCTTGTAACGTAAGAATTAACCCCTGAAAGGTTTTGACATTAAACTTTTGCATGATGTTATCTTTATGGTTGAATTGGTTTTTCGATAATTTAAATAGTGCTATATATTATACTTTTTATCAATACTTGTGAAATGCCTAATCAGGCTCTGTCTAATATTGAATAAATGATTGATTTTTCTTTAAAAGTAAAAAATTAAATAAAATCAATGCTCTACCTGAACGTTTTTTATGGAAAAGTAGAACCACATATAACCTTTTCTGATTAACATTAATTAATCTTTTAATATCAGCTAAATAGATTATATTTTATTGGTAATATGTAATGTACCTTATTTAGCTGTTGGATAAATAGCCACGACATTTATGTATTATTTTTATTGTCATTTGTTAAAAATTGACAAATTTCTTGTTGTGATTTGAGTGTTCTAATGTTTTGTAAGACTTCTGACGCTTGAACATAGTGCTGTTTTAAGTAAGCAAGCCATTGTTTGATGCGAGCAGAGTGATAAAGCGGTTTAGCATTATCAATAGATGATGTTGCATAGTGAATTAAAATTTCCATCACTTGTTGCCAATTTAATGCTGATTGCTCAGTTCGTATCATATTAGCTAGGTTTGGAATAGTTAAAATACCGCGCCCTAGCATAATGTCATTAGTTTGGCTTTGGCTTATGCAATTTTTTGCATCTGCAATAGAGAAAATTTCACCATTAGCAATAACAGGAATTTTTAAGTGCTGTTTGATTTGGCCTATTGTTTGCCAATCTATTTTTTCGGTTTTATAGCCGTCTTCTTTGGTCCTTCCGTGAATTGCTATTTCATTGGCTCCAGCAAGTTCAATTGCGTTGGCAATTTCGTGACAATGCGATTTATTATCCCAACCTAAGCGAATTTTGACTGATAATTTATTTGTTGCACCTATAGCTTGTCGTACCTGGCTGACAATATTAAATATCTGCTCTGGATATTGTAATAAATAAGCGCCACCGTGGCTGCCAACTACAGTTTTGGCTGGGCAACCAAAATTGATATCTATACCATAAGAACCTAATTCGATAGCTTTAATAGCATTTTCAGCCATCCACTCTGGTGACTGTCCTAAAATTTGGACACGAACTGGCGTGCCAGATTCGGTTTTTCCATTATTGTAAAGTTCAGGACATAGGCGATAGAAAGTCCTATTTGATAATTTGTGATGGGTCACTCTGATAAATTCTGTAACACAATAATCAAATTGGTTAATTTCAGTTAAAAGTTGCCTGACTTGATAATCAAGTACTCCCTCCATAGGAGCTAAAATAATTCGATTAATTTTCATTGAGAAACCTGATTGGTATTACCACTACCACAAACGGGACAATTAGGTTGTTTGGTAAATTTAACTTGGCTAAACTCCATTGTCATTGTATCAATCATTAATACACGACCAATTAATGGTTTTCCATATTGAGTTAACACTTTTATCGCTTCTAAGGCTTGCATGGAACCAAACATTCCAACAAGCGGAGCCATGACGCCGGTCTCAACACAAGTGAGTTGATCTTTACCAAATAAGCGACTTAAACAGTGATAACAGGGTTCATTAGGTTGGTATGTAAATACACTTAATAACCCCTCCATACGGATTGCCGCTCCAGAAACTAACGTTTTTTTTACTTGAAAGCAACAGCGGTTAATTTGCTCTCGTGTCACTAGGTTATCCGTACAGTCTATGACAATATCATGTTGTTTAATAAGTGAAATAAGCTTATTATCATCAAGTCGCTGATTTACTGTTTCAATTAACGTATTGGCATTTATATTGGTTAAGGCCTCTTTTGCCACCTCGACTTTGTATTGATTAATAAAGCTTTCGGTATATAAGATTTGTCGATTTAAGTTGGATTTTGATATGGTGTCAAAATCAACTAACGTTAATTTGCCTAAACCTGATGCCGCTAAATAGAGTGATGCAGCGCAACCAAGTCCGCCTAAACCAATGATCAGTGCTGAACTGTTTTTCAATATTTGCTGTTTATCAATATCGAAATCACGCAATGTGATTTGTCTATCATAACGAAACAATTCTTGATCAGTAAGTTCTAGCATATTGTGCGATTATTATTGTGGTTAATTATGAAGAAGCATTATAACAGAAACTTGGCACAACAATGTGCCAAGCTATTAAGATTATTTGTCAAAGCCAGATAGAAAGGTTAAATATTCCTCTTTGGTCATTAGTGGTTTATATTCTGACATCAGTTTCTGTGCAGGTTTGGCATCATCATAAAGTAAATCAATAATTGTACATGCCATCATTTGTGCAGGGCGGATGTAAGCCATTTCTTCATCAAATACCGTATAATCTTTACCATGTAAAACACCTCGAACTGAACCAATCCATGGGTGGCTAACAGGCATAATGTGAGATAAATCTCCAGTATCCGTACTACCTGTCATATGAGGCGCAATCCAAACATTATCAGCACCAATTAGATCTTGTGCATTACTTTGTAAAAAGTCATTAAGTGTTGGATTGTTTTGCAAAGGTAAATAACCTGGTAGATCTTTAATTTCACACGTTGCCCCAACAGCCATTGCTCCAGCTTTTAATGCTTGATTTATTCGTTCATTGGCATCAATCATGGCAGGCACATTGCCTGCGCGCACATAGCTTTCCATTCTGACATCGCTTGGAACTACATTTACTAAATCACCACCTTGGGTAATAATTGGATGGAATCTAATGTAGTCTTTTTCTTGAAATGTTTCACGAATAGCATGCACCCCCATCATTCCCATCATCGCAGCATTTAAGGCATTGACGCCAGCATGAGGCGCTGCAGCAGCATGTGCTGCCTCACCTTTATATTTAATTAATTTTCCGATAAAACCATTGCTAGTTGTTGATATTTCGATAAAACCATTTTGACGTTCATTAGGTACACTAGTTAAATGTATTTGTAATGCCATATCAATATCGTCAAACTCGCCACGTGAAATTAACTCTGGTTTGCCACCAATATATTTGATTTTACCTTCTTTTATTAAGCGATTTCGATAAGTGATTTCAACATATTCTTCAGCTGGAACAGCAAATGGTACGACATCGCCAGCTAAAAATTGCATAGCCCCTGAATCAATTAATCCCATCGTTACTGCCATCATATTTGCAATTTGAGCATTATGTCCACAGCAGTGCGCAGCACCAGATGTTTCGTCAGCAGCAGGGTGATCTGCACAAATAATAGCATCAAGCTCGCCGATAACGGCAATGCTATATTTACTACCTTTTCCTCCTTTTAGGCGACCTTTTACTCCTGTTATTGCTAATTTATTTTTAAATGGAATACCTAGTTTTTCAAAAGTTTGCTCAACTTTTTGAGCTGTTTTGTGTTCTTTATAACCAAGTTCAGGTTCTACCCAAATTGATTCAGCAATCGCCTTAATATCGGCTTTACGGTTTGCAATTGCACTACAAACCTTTTTTTTAAGTTCTTCTTTTGTCATAAATTAAATCCTAGTGCAAATTAGATAACACCTTCCCAATGCAAGGTGATTTGAGCAATGATTGCTGCCAAAATAAAAGTGCCTGAAAATACCGCTAATGAAACAGGAATAATTCGCCATGAGATACTTTTAAATAATGCTAAATCTTTACCAATAGCCAATCCAGCATAAGCAAGCACTGGGGTACAAACCGCTAATAAAGAAACCTTGTCAGTAAGTGAAACAACTTGTTCATGAAAAGGGAAAATAGGTGATGAAGCCACTGCGGCTACAACTGATACCCATAAAATAACTGGAAATTTGTTTAATACTGGAATTTTGCCAACAAAATAACCAACAATTGATATAACAACTAAAATTGATAACGCTTCTAATGACAGCATAAAATCAATTTTGTAACCTACTGTATTACCAGCAGCCATAATAATGGCAACTAAGATCAGTAAAAATATTGTTTCTAAACTTTTCATTATAGCGCTCCTTCTTTATTACGTCGTAAACGGGAAAAGATGTTATATAAGAAAGAGGCAAACGGTAGTGAAAATAATGTATAAATATAAATACCAACAACACTCGACATTAAGTTTGCTGTTGTTGCATAGGCTTTGATTTCACTAGCCATTTCTGGATAAAGGTCACTTATTGGAGCAAGTGATGCCGCCATCATACTACCACTTCCAACCCCAGCTCCCATGGCTAAAGCATAAGGATGGAGAATATCTAGTTTTGCCATCACACTGGCTAGTATACTCATCCAAATAGCACCATAAAGTGTGCCACAAACATACATCGCCATAACGCCTCGACCTTCAGCGGAATCCAATCCATATTTATCTGCAACAATTGCTATATTCGGTTCGCGAGCAACAGAATAAGTTGCACCTACAGCTTCCCGTTTCATGCCTAATATCATTGCTAGTGGCAAACCCAATAAAATCGTACCAGCAAAATGACCTAATTCCTGAAAAATTAATGCTAACTTAGCATCTTTTAGAATCATATCAATCTTAGGACCGACAGAAACGCCAAGCTTGGCAATAAGTAACATCAAAGTTACAATCATGATGGCGCTGGCATTATTCATATTTTTTAGTTTTAATATTTTTAATTTGGGAACACTTATTATTCCACCAATGATCATGGCGTATAACATCGGATACACGGCGATAATCCAAATAGACTGCTTACCGATAAACTCACATGCCAAAACAACGACTAGTGCAAGTAAATGCACTTTATAATCTCGTAAAACTTTCATTATTACTCCTTAATTTATTTAAAATATTTTTAAAGTATCGTTGCCCCTAATGTATTTTTAAAATGATTTAAAGCCCATTGATGACCGATTGGATCAAAGCTGGCTACTGCCTTTTTATGAATAAATATTTTATACCCTAAATTATAGGCATCTACTGCTGTGTGCAATATGCAAATATCAGTACAAACTCCTGTCAAATGGATTTCACTGATGCATCTTTCGCGTAATCGTAAATCAAGATCTGTCCCACAAAAAGCTGAATAGTGGCGCTTATTTATCCAATAGATATGATTAGTATTTTTATATTTTTGATAAAGGTTATCTAAACTACCAAATAATTGTTGTCCTAAAGTACCAATTATATTATGAGGCGGAAAAAGAGAATATTCAGGGTGAAATCTATCAGAAGGGTCATGAGAATCGATAGCAAAAACGACAAAATTATTATTTTTTATAAATGATTCTGCTACGTTTAGCATTTCCGCTTCAATTTTTTGACCAGCTAGGCCTGTAGTTAAAGCTCCATTATCAGCAACAAAATCATTTGTATAATCAATTGAAATTAACGCTTTCATATCAAGTAAATAGGCTATTAAATAATATTAAAGCTTATTAATAAATATTTGATATGACAAGTTATTTTCAATAAGTAATTTGAATATGTTTTTTATAAAATTAAGATCTAATTGGTATCTTTTTGAATTTAATTTATTTTATAAAAACTTTTATAAAGTAAATTTATTATTAAAAACTAACTATAAATAAATTAAATGAAAATTATTTTAAATCATGGTCTTTATACCCTGATAAATTGCTCTATAATAATTATCATTATTGCTAATAGTACACAGGATATTTTAATGAGAACAATTTATTGCGGACAACTCAATGCAAGTTATATTAATCAAGAAGTAACATTATGTGGTTGGGTCAATAAACGCCGAGACTTAGGCGGTATGATTTTTATCGATATGCGTGATCGTGAAGGTATTGTACAAGTTTTTTTTGATCCTGATTATCAACAAGCATATCAACTTGCTGGTGAACTTCGTAATGAATTTTGTATCCAAATTAAAGGCAAAGTAAGAGCTCGTCCGGAAGGTCAAATCAATAAAGATATGGCAACCGGAGAGGTTGAAATTTTGGCAACTGAATTGAAAATATTTAACCGTAGCGATGTATTGCCTCTTGATTTCAATCAAAACAACAGTGAAGAGCAACGTCTAAAATATCGTTATATTGACTTGCGTCGCCCTGAAATGGCAACGATCTTTAAAACGCGAGCTAAAATTACCGCATTTGTTCGTTCGTTTATGAACGAACATGGTTTTTTAGATATCGAAACGCCAATGTTAACCAAAGCAACTCCAGAGGGCGCAAGAGATTACTTGGTTCCAAGTCGAATCCATAAAGGTGAGTTTTATGCGCTGCCACAATCGCCACAATTATTTAAACAATTGCTAATGATGTCAGGATTCGACCGTTATTATCAAATTGTAAAATGTTTTCGTGATGAAGATTTAAGAGCCGATCGTCAACCTGAGTTTACGCAAATCGATGTTGAAACTTCATTTATGACAGCAGAGCAAGTGCGTGATGTTATGGAGAAGATGATTCGTGAGCTTTGGTTACATGTTAAAAATGTGGATTTAGGTAAGTTTCCTATTATGACTTTTGCTGAAGCGATGCGTCGCTTTGGAAGTGATAAGCCTGATCTGCGTAATCCGCTTGAAATTATTGATGTGGCTGATTTGGTTAAAGATGTTGATTTTAAAGTGTTTTCAACACCAGCTAACGATCCGAAAGGACGCGTTGCATTGCTTTGTATTCCAAACGGTGCACAATTAACACGTAAACAACTTGATGAATATACGCAATTCATTTCAGTTTACGGCGCAAAAGGTATGGCTTGGATTAAAGTTAATGAACGTTGCAAAGGGTTAGAAGGTGTACAAAGCCCAGTTGCTAAATTCTTTAATGAATTGCAAATGGAAGCACTGCTTAATCGTGCCAATGCTAAAGATGGTGATATTTTATTATTTGGTGCCGATAGCTATAAAGTAGTGAGTGATGCGTTAGGGGCATTACGTTTAAAAGTTGGTAAAGATTTAGGTTTAACCGATGAAAGTAAATGGGCGGTACTTTGGGTTATTGATTTCCCGATGTTTGAAGAAACAGATGAAGGTTTAAGTGCTATGCATCATCCATTTACGTCACCAAAAGATTATACACCAGAAGAACTTCTGAATAATCCTGAAAATGCTGTTGCAAATGCTTATGATATGGTAATCAATGGTTATGAGGTTGGTGGTGGATCGGTTCGTATTCACCGTAGCGAAATGCAACAAGCCGTCTTTTCAATTTTAGGTATTAATGAACATGATCAACGTGAGAAATTTGGCTTTTTACTTGATGCATTAAAATATGGTACACCTCCTCATGCAGGATTGGCATTTGGATTAGATCGATTAAGTATGTTATTAACTGGAACGGATAATATTCGCGATGTGATAGCGTTTCCTAAAACTACAGCAGCAACTTGTTTACTTACTGATGCTCCAAGCCCAGCCAATATTGCAGCATTGACTGAACTTGGTATTGAAGTAAGTAAAAAATAGTGATATTTGATGCGAAAATTCAAAAAACCTGAATCTGTTCTGGTGGTGATTTTCTGCCAGACAACAAACCGTTGCCTTATGTTACAGCGCCAAGACGACCCTTGTTTTTGGCAATCAGTAACAGGTAGTATGGAAAATAATGAGCTACCACGAGAAACAGCAATTCGTGAGGTTTTTGAAGAAACAGGCATTGATATTATAGGGCAAAATCTTGAGTTAATTGATGCAAAGTATTCCGTTGAATTTGAGATTTTCCCGCAATTTAGACATAAATATGCACCAGAAGTTAAGCTAAATAAAGAACATTGGTTTTATCTGCCTATTATTAATGAGATAATACCAGTACTTACTGAGCATTTAGATTATCAATGGTTAACAATTGATGAAGCAATCAATCTTACTTTATCTCCAAATAACAGTGAAGCTATTGGTAATATTCACAATTTGATTAAATCTAATTAAGAGGTTTGAAAATGAAATTAAGCCTATATGCCGTTGCGTTGTCCTGCTTATGTTTTTTTGTACCAACTTGTAATGCCGATATAAATATAACAAAGTGTCAACCTAATCAAAATGATTATATTATTTTTGATGAGTATGACGTTAAAATATCAGAGAAGATAATTGATTATAAATTACATGATCAACCTGAAAAACGTGAAAATAGTATTATTCAGATATTTGCTAATGAAAATAGTGATGATCGAAATGACTGGATAGCCTCGTTTCTATTTGATGATCAATCTGAACAATTTTTATTTTATCAAGTTGATCAAGATAAATTTATTGAAATCGATAAAAAACAATTTGATGCCTTATTACCTAAAATTGTTGAGTGTAATCAAAATAAACAAGTACCTATATATAGTGAAAACTTTGATGCAGATTAGTTAAATATCAAAGCTACATTAGTATTAAGTATTAAAAATGATTTTAGGATTTGGTTAACTCAAGACTATTAAGTAACAGGGAGTAGTAATAAATGAATTTTTCAAATTTTAGAGATTTTTTAGATTATCTTGAACAACAAGGTGAATTAAAAAAAATTACTTTTCCTGTTAATCCTTATCTCGAAATGACCGAAATTGCTGATCGTGTTTTACGTAATGGAGGCCCTGCTTTATTATTCGAAAATCCGATTGGTTATGATATGCCTGTTTTATGTAATTTGTTTGGCACCGCTAAACGTGTTGCAATGGGAATGGGGCGTGAAGATACTTCAGCTTTGCGTGAAATTGGTGAGTTATTGGCATTTTTACGTGAACCCGAACCGCCTAAGGGCATACGGCAATTTTTTAATGTGTTACCTAAGTATAAACAAGTACTAAATATGCCAGTCAAACATCGTTCTTCAGCACCATGCCAAGAGGTGATTTTTAAGGATGATGAGGTGGATTTGACTCGTTTACCTATTATGCATTGCTGGCCCGAAGATGTAGCACCTCTGTTATCTTGGGGACTGACTATTACTAAAGGTCCTTATAAAGATCGACAAAATGTGGGCATTTATCGCTTGCAACTTTTAGGAAAAAATAAATTGATCATGCGTTGGTTGTCACATCGTGGTGGTGCACTTGATTTTGCCGAATGGCAACAAGCACACCCAAACGAAAGATTTCCAGTTAGTATTGCTATTGGAGCTGATCCAGCCACCATTTTAGGTGCAGTGACACCAGTGCCAGATACTCTACCTGAATATGCTTTTTCTGGATTATTACGTGGTAGCCGAACAGAGGTAGTCAAATCGTTATCGAATGATTTAGAAGTTCCAGCTAGTGCAGAGATAATTCTTGAAGGTTATATTGATCCTAATGAGTTAGCATCAGAAGGTCCGTATGGTGATCACACAGGTTATTATAATGAAGTTGAGCAATTTTCCGTATTTACCGTAACGCACTTAACTCGCCGGAAAGATGCGATTTATCACTCAACTTATACAGGTAGACCACCAGATGAACCCGCAATCATGGGACTTGCTTTGAATGAAGTTTTTATTCCAATTTTACAAAAGCAGTTTCCTGAAATTGTTGATTTTTATTTACCGCCAGAAGGATGTTCATACCGTATTGCGATTGTTACTATTAAAAAGCAATATCCAGGTCATGCTAAACGAGTTATGATGGGAGTTTGGTCGTATTTAAGGCAATTTATGTATACCAAATTTGTAATTGTCTGTGATGATGATATTAATGCACGTGACTGGAAAGATGTAATGTGGGCTATTTCGACACGTATGGATCCTCATCGGGATACGACTTTTATTGATAATACACCGATCGATTATTTGGACTTTGCTTCACCTGTATCAGGATTAGGCTCTAAAATGGGTTTAGATGCTACCAATAAATGGACAGGTGAAACAAATCGTGAATGGGGAAAGATAATTAAGAAAGATCCAAAAGTCATTGCCCATATTGACGAAATTTGGGATGAGTTAGGTTTATAGAATTATCTTTAATCAATATTAATTGTATAAATAAAATAGCCCAAATAAGAATTAAACAAAAACTATTCCCTTATATTGCATTTATGTATAATTATTAAAATTGCTATAATAATTAAAAAATATGAAAAAAATTCAAATATTGTTAGTACTATTGTTATCTATTTCTTATAGTGCAATGGCTACAAATTATAAGACGCAATCAGATGATACTCAACTAAAGCTTAAAGCGTCAGATTCATTGCTCCCTTCTTTACGTTTGTCTGCAGAAAAAGGGAACTCAGAAGCTCAGTACTCATTAGGAAATATTTATAAACAAGGATTAGGTGTCGAGGTTAGTGATGTTCGAGCTTTTTTCTGGTATAAAAAAGCGGCTGAACAAGGGCTTGCCAAAGCACAAAATAATTTAGCATTTATGTACCAAAGTGGTTTAGGTACTAAACCTGATTTAAATGAAGCATTTAAATATTTTAAATTAGCGGCAGATCAAAATTATGCATTAGCTAAATATAATTTAGCTTTAATGTACAAAGAAGGGAATGGAGTAGAAAAAAACATACCGACTGCGATTGATTATTTTACACAGGCTGGTAATGAAGGTATTTATGACGCTTATCTAAATCTTGGTATTATGTATTTTTTTGGTGATGGTGTAAAAGAAGATCGCATGACGGCAGCTGATTGGTTTAGTAAAGCAGCTAAAGATAATATTCCAGAAGCGCAATATTATTTGGGATTAATGTCTGAAAATGGCGATGGTTTAACCCAAGATTATGTGGCAGCTAGCTATTTTTATACACAAGCGGCAGAGCATGGCCATGTATTAGCGATGTACAATTTAGCTATTATGTATGCAACAGGTACAGGAACTAAACCGGACAATACGCAAGCGGCATATTGGTTCACTAAAGCCGCTGAAGCTGGTAATGCTGATGCTCAATATAATATTGGTGTGATGTATGATGTAGGTGGAGGAGTGCCTAAAGACGAGGAAAAAGCCGTTGAATGGTATCTAAAAGCTGCAGAGCAGGGCAGTGTTGATGCTCAATATAATTTAGGTGTTAAATATCTAGAAGGCGAAGGCACGGATAGAGATCAAGATCGTGCTATTTATTGGTTTACTAAAGCTAGCGAGCAAGGAGATCAAGACGCTAAAGCTTATTTAGAACAATTATTACCAGAAAATTAAAAAAGGCATTAGCCTTTTTTAATTTATCCAGAGTTTCTCATACCCGCTGCGATTCCTGAGATGGTGATCATTAGCCCTTGTTCAACTATAATGTTTTCATTATTATTATCGTTGTTTTTTCGTGAGCGACTTAGTAACTCTACTTGTAATAAGTTTAATGGTTCAATGTAAGTATTACGTAATGCTACCGACTGGGCTATCCAAGGTAAATCAGCCATTAAACTAATATCATCAGTGATAGTTAATACTGTATTGATATCTTGGGTTAGCAAATTTCTTAATTCTTCACCTAATGGCCATAATGCAGGATCGACTAAACGTTGTTCGTAATATTGGTGAATATTTGGCGCAGATTTTGCGTAAACCATTTCAAGCATACCTAATCGGGCATTAAAGAAAGGCCAATTGTGGTACATCTCTTTAAGAATGTTTTGTCTGCCTTCTCCAATAATAGCTCTTAGTGCACTACCTGCACCGAGCCAAGATGGCACCATTAAACGGTTTTGTGTCCAAGCAAAAATCCAAGGAATAGCTCGTAAACTTTCAATTCCTCCACCTATTCGGCGCTTTTGTGGCCTTGAGCCTAGTGGTAATCTGGCTAATTCAACCTCTGGTGTTACTGCTCTAAAATAATCAACAAATTCAGAATGTTCTCGTACATAACTACGATAACAATTGCATGAAATTTCTGACATTTCGTCCATGATACTGCGCCATTCCTGTTTAGGTTCTGGAGGTGGTAATAAGTTGGCTTGCAAAATAGCTGAGGTATAAAGCATGAGACTACTGAGAGCAACCTCTGGCAGGCCGAGTTTAAAGCGGATCATTTCTCCTTGTTCAGTAACTCTAAGTCCTCCTTTTAATGATCCTGGTGGTTGCGAAAGTAGTGCGGCATGAGCTGGTGCGCCTCCTCGACCAATTGATCCTCCTCGTCCATGGAATAACACCAAATTAATATTATATTTTTCAAATAAGTTAACTAATTCCTCTTGTGACCGATATTGTGCCCAAGACGCGGCAAGAGTGCCAGCATCTTTAGCCGAATCAGAATAACCTATCATTACCATCTGTTTACCTTGAATTTTATTATAATACCAAGGGATATCCAATAGTTTTTGCATGACTGATTTAGCATTATTTAAGTCTTCTAGAGTTTCAAATAACGGTACTATGGGAATGTGTTTTTGGCAGTCAACGATTTTTAATAATAGATAAACCGCTAAAATATCAGAAGGTGCTTTAGCCATTGAAATTACATAAGAAGCAATTGATTCTTCGCCTGCTTTTTTTATTACACGACAAGTGTCTAATACTTCTTGAACCATTTGATCTGGTTGCCAACTGTAAGGTAATAACGGTCGATTTGATTTTAACTCTGTTAATAAAAATGTTTGTTTTTCTTCTTCAGACCATTGAGCATAGCTACCTAAGTTAAGTTCTTTGGTTAATGCGTCGAGTGCTTCTGTATGTACTGAACTGTCTTGACGGATATCTAATCTGACTAATTGTAACCCAAAGCTTTTTATACGACGCAGTGTGTCTAACAATGGTCCATGAGCAATTGTTGACATTCCATTGTCAATTAACGATTCATAACATACATAAAGCGGATTCCACAACTGCTCATTTTTAATCAAAATATCGCAAGGCGCTAATATAGGTTCATTATTCAATAAAGCTTCAATATAGTTGTGAGTTTTGATTAAACGTGTTCGTAACTGCTTCATTACAGCTCGATATGGCTCTGAAACGTTTTTGTTTTTTTCATCTAACAGTTCAATGACCGAATTACTGCATTCCGTCATTGAAAGTTCACGAACAAGTATTTGAATATCTGCTAAAAATAACTCAATTGCCTTTAATCTGGCTTGTAACATGACTTTTTCTGTTATTTTTGCTGTGACATTTGGATTACCATCACGATCTCCCCCCATCCATGAGGTGAATTTAATAGGGACATGATCAACCGATAATTGTTCATCAAACGCATCAACTAATTGGTCATTAAGTTCACGTAAAAATAGAGGTACACCATTCCATAAGCTATCTTCAATGACTGAGAATCCCCATTTCGCTTCATCAATAGGAGTAGGGCGTTTTTTACGTATTTCATCAGTATACCAAGCCTGACAAACTAACTGCTTCAAACGTCGCATAATGCGCTCAATTTCGTAGTCAGCTAAATCATCATGATCCAGTTGTGATAGACAGTTATTTATGGCTGTATAAGTATTAATCATCGTTCGGCGATTGATTTCGGTCGGGTGTGCGGTCAATACTAATTCAATTGACAAATCATTAATTGCTTTTGTAATAGTTTGATTTGAAAAATTAAGGTTTTTTAGTGTGCTAAATAATTCGGTCATTTTTTTAGGACTACTAGAAGCTTCCCCATGGGGTGAAATACCATAATACTCAGCGGCTGTATTGACCAAATTCAAAAACTGATTGAATGCCCGTGCAACATGTAATAAATCGTCATCATTAAGGTTTTCAATTAATTTAAGTAACTCATTATGAGCTTGAGTATCTCCTTGTTGAGCTGATTTTGATAATTGTCTTATCATTTCAACTAAATTAAATGTTTCATTGCCAGTAGCACGTTTGATTGCATTGCCTAGTAGAGTACCTAACATATTGACATTACTTCTCATTGATGAGTATTGGTTATTCATGATTTTCTCGTCTTCGATTTTATTATGCCTAAGCCCCTTTAAGCTGTATGAATCAAAATGACAATTTAATGGGATAGGTATAATGTTGATTAATGTGCATAAGTTATACTTTATTACAATTTGATTTTGAATTTAAATAATAAAATTTTATGGTTTTTATTTGTTATAGTTGTTTTAATTATATCTATCATGAAAAATTAGACTTCGAATGTTTATTCGATATTAGAAATATTCATTAGAAAACTTATTTAACAGGATTATTTTTTATGAATACAGTGGTAAACTGTATCTTGATATCATTTGGGTATATACTAGCTATATTATGAATACACATTGGATTATTTAATGATTGCTGTTTTTTATATCGCGTCGATTATTGCTGTCGTTGCTAGTATAAAAGTAATTAGTAGTTTACGTGTTGATAAAGCAATTTTATATCTTGTTATTTCACTTTTTGCTTCAGCACTAATATTTATTCTACTTAATACATATTATTCAGCTATTTTATATATTTTACTGTTTATTGGTGGATCGGTAACTCTTTTTTTACTTGTCGCTTCAATTTTGAAAATTAAAGATGATAATGTTGAAAACCACAAGCAAGGAATTAGTCCTAAAATCTGGTTAGGTCCACTTGTCTTAGCATTTGTATTATTAGTCGCCCTAATTTATAGTGTAGTAAGTACTGACTATTCAGAACTGAAAGAGTCTCATGAATTAATGCATGAAATGTCTAAATATGCATACATTTTGATAGCTGAATTGGCACTGTTTTTACTATTGGGCGCAGTTGTGATTGCTTATCATTTTATGCATCGGCTTATGTTGGAGAAATAATATGATTCCACTCATACATAGTCTTATTCTTGCTTCTATTTTATTTGTGATTGGTTTGTTAGGAATAATGATTCGACGCCATTTCTATTTTTTATTACTTAGCCTTATTATTATGAATAATGGGGTTATAGTTGCGTTGTTTGCAGCAAGTAGCTATTGGCAACAATCTGATGGGCAAGTACTTGCTATATTAGCAGTAATAACTGCCTTAGCCGAAGTTTGTGTCGGTCTTGCATTGATGATAAAACTATTTTACCGTCGAAAAACATTTAATATTGACTCATTGAGTGAAATGAAAGGATGAATTTACTTTATTTAACTATTATTGTTCCCTTATTTTCTTTTTTAGTATTGGTGAGCTTGGGAAGACATATCAGATCAATTAATGTGATAATTATTGGTATTACTACTATGCTGATAATAGCATTAATTACTGTATTTTCTTGTATCGATTTTAGTTCAAATACAGTACCTGATATGACCTTAGTTTATACTCGACCACTGTGGAATTGGTTTTCGGTAGGTGACTTTTCAGTACCTATTTCCTTAACCTTGGATGGATTATCATTAACCTTTTTAGCGTTGATTTCATTTTTTGGTTTTTGGGTCTATCTTTTTGCAGCTTGTGATTTAACTTCAAAAAAAGATATTTACACCTTTTATGCTTACAGTAATTTATTAATTGCTAGCATATTAACTATAATATTGGTCAATAATTTGTTTGTTATGCTAATGGGTTGGGAAGGTTTGAGTATAAGTGCATACTTGCTCATTGGTATTTACTATAAACAGCCTCGTAATGGTTATGCTGCAGTTAGAGCATTTGTGATTATGCATTTAACTGATATTTTTCTAATTATTGGTATATTTTTACTGTATCAAACTCTAGAAACATTAAATATCCGTGACGTTTTGACGCAAGCACATGATAATTTGGCTGTTGATTCTGATATCATATTTTGGATTACTCTAATGCTATTCCTTGGGGCAATGGGCAAGTCGGCACTATTTCCTATGCATTCATGGTTTGCTGAAACAACATTAGCTCCAATGCCTGCGATGGCTTTATTGCAATCTTCAACAGTAATTTTAGCTGGTGTATATTTAGTTTTAAGACTTAGTGATTTGTTTATGATGTCGAGCGATGTTCTTGCTATTATAGCAATGATTTCATCATTGACTATATTATTTGCTAGCACCATTGCATTAGTGCAGTATGATATTAAACGAATTGTTACATATATTAATTTAACGCAAATTAGCTATTTATTTTATGCTTTTTCAACAAAAAGTTGGAGTTTATCTCTTAATTGCTTAATTAATTATGTCGTAACAAGCACATTGCTAATTTTAGCTTCATCTATTTTAATTAAGAAATGTCAAGGTGAACGAGATATCAGTAAACTAGGTGGTTTACTTAAAACGTTTCCGATGTTATATGCGATATTTTTGTTAATCATGCTATCACTTAGTGCTATGCCTTGGGTTTCATCATCATTTTATATTAAAGGCGATATCATATTGGGTTTAATGACTCAAGATAAATTGATATTAGGAACCATTGGTTTGTTTGGTATTTTACTTTCTAGTTTAGGTATTTGGCGCTTAATTTCAATGGTTTTTTATCGTAAACAAAAACAGTATGATTTTACTAAAACCAAGTGGTTAAGTTATTTACCAATTTTCATCTTATTAATATTTACTACAGCTTTATTTATCTACTTCCCATTACCAACTCAAGGTATTATTCCGATAGCTGAGTTAGATACTAATGGGCAGTTACCTTTTCAACTACTTCTAGTAGCTGTAACTGGATTGAGTTTTTTGATTGCTTATATTTTATATGCTCATCCAAATAGCGAAGTACAAGAAATTCTAAATACGCCAATGGTTAAATTCCTTTTACGTTTATGTAATAGTGATTGGCATTATGATTATTTATTGCATACTTTATTTGTTAAACCTTATGTCTATTTAGCCCGTTTTTTGAAAAAAGATCCACTAGCTTTTTGGGATAATTGGATAATGAGGGGAATCAGAAAAGTAAACGCGTTCACCGTTGATCTAGAAAATGGGCAAATTCGGTGGTATATGGTTTCGATGGTTATAGGTAGTATTTTCATATTAATGCTACTGATTTTTATTTAATAAAGGTGTAATCATTCATGTTATTATGGCTCGTTTTTTTACCTATAATAGGCGGATTTATTGGTTGGTTATGCCATGTATGTTTACAAAGAGGCGTTGTTTCAGCCAATGTACAAATGCGTTGGTCAAAATTACCAATAATTGTAGCTTTTATTACTATTTTTCTTACATTATTGATGTCGATATTATTATGGATAGATGCTATAAATATATTAAATCAAGGGGGAAATTGGGTAAAAGAAGTTAATCTAGAATGGATCCCTCTATTAGGAATTCGTTTTCATCTTGTCTTAGATGGTTTATCTATGGTTGTTATTACCTCAACCTTATTTATTGTATTATTGACTATTATCTATTCTAGTAAAGAAAGCTTAAACAATCTTGGTCTATTTTACTTATGTCTATTATTTATGACATCGGCAATCATGATGTTATTTGTAATCACTGACTTATTTTTAATGTTTTTCTTTTGGGAAGCTGTAGCAATCCCCATCTATTTTTTAATCTCCTTATGGGGACGACGAGATTCAAGTTCGCAATTGCGTTTTAATGGTGCAAGTAAATTCCTGATTTATACTCAAGTGAGCAGTTTACTTATGCTAATTTCGATAGTTTCATTAGCTTTGATTAACTGGAATTTAACAGGACATTGGACGTTTGATTATCAAGAATTAACCAAAACGCCAATTTCAAGTTATACTGAATTTTTAATTATGCTAGGATTTTTAGCTGCTTTTATCGTTCGTATACCATTTGTTCCATTTCATGGTTGGTTTATTGACGCCCATATTGAATCTTCAACAACTGGCTCAATGATGATTAGTGGATTATTACTTAACACAGCTGCATTTGGCTTATTGCGTTTTGTTATACCATTATTTCCTAATGCATCAATCATTATTATGCCGTTAATGTTAGCATTTGCACTACTTACGGTTGTTTATGCTGCTTTACTTGCTTTTAACCAAACTGATATTAAAAAGCTAATAGCTTATATTCATATTGCTTTAATGGGATTTGTAACTGCAATAATCTATAGTGGTTCTGTTCTTGCTTATCAAGGTGTGGTTATTCAAATGATAGCCATCAATTTGGCAATCGTCGGCATGTTTATAATTAGTGGATTATTAGTTGAATGTTATTCAACGCGAAATATAAATCAATTTGTTGGGCTTAAAGAAAGAGTGCCTTATTTATCTTCTTTTACTTTGTTTTTTATATTGGCAGTGTTAGGCATTCCTGGTACGGCTAATTTTATTGGGAATTATATGATGTTGCTTGGTAGTTATAATGCTTTTTCCTATTATACAATTTTACTAGTAATTGGTTTATTATTACTGTCCATTTCATTTATTGTACGTATACAGCCAATTTTTTATGGTGTAGTTGATAAAGGAGCTGCAACAAAATGCCGGCTTAGTAAGAAAGATCTTTTATTATTATCAAGTATTTTAAGTGTACTTATTTTTATCGGTTTATATCCTCAAGTAGTTTTAGATATGTCTTATTCTGTCGTGAATCAAACACAGCAATACATAACCATAGAGCGGGTAGGGGAGTAATAAACTATGATAGCTTTATCCCCCATTTTTGTATTAAGCCTAGCCATCATCGTTTTTTTATCTTTACTATTTGCTTTTAAGCTAAGTACCAAAGGATGTGCTATTTTAACGGTATGCGGATTAACCTGTGCTTTAATTTGCTCTGTGATGGTTGGATATAAAATTTCTTTTAGTACTCAAGCTATTACTGATATCAGCAGTGATAATATGCAAATATCAGCATCGATTTCAGAGCCAGCTAAAGAACAAATCCGATCGAGTGAAGAAACTATTGCAATTGATACGGTGTCTACAGGAACGACCGAATCATCTAATGAAGATGAAACTATAAATATTGATAGTAATACCGAAAATAATAGCATTGACAATAAAAATATCGATATTAATTCTAATGTTGTGAATAATTCGAATATTGATGACGAGTCAACAGATGAGTGGAAAGCACACCATATCACAGCTCTATTTACTTGTGATGGCTATGGGCTACTTTACACCAGTTTGATTTTAATGATATCTATTTCCGTTGCATGTTTTGCTTATCGCTGGTTTAAACAAGAACAGAATCATCATGGATTATTTTATTTAATTTTACTTTTCATGGCATTAGGTGGTGTAACACTTGTTTACTCAAGCCATTTAATTGCATTTTTTATTGGGATCGAACTGTTATCTATTCCATTTGTTGGATTAATTGGTTATCAATATACGCAGACTCATTCGTTGGAAGCAGCAGTTAAATACATGATTTTATCTGCTATCGCCAGCGTGTTTTTATTAATGGGGATTGCTTTTTATTATGCAACTACTGGAGAACTTACTTTTAGTGGTTTAAGTTATCAACTCTCAACAATGTCTTATCCAAGTTTATTATTATTGATAGGTGTATGCTTAATGCTAGTCGGCATTGGTTTTAAATTATCTCTTGTACCATTTCAACTTTGGTTACCAGATGTTTATCAAGGTGCACCAACAATAGTCGCCTTATTATTATCAACAGTCGGAAAAGTTGCAATTTTTTGTGCTATAGCAAGACTATTTTTATTGGCACCTATTGTTAACAATGAAACTATTCGTATTATTTTAGTTATTATGGCGTTTTGCTCTATTTTGTGGGGCAACTTATTGGCGCTAATGCAAAGTAGTTTAAAGCGACTATTAGCTTATTCATCAATAGCACATTTTGGTTATTTATTAACGGCTTTAATAGCTGTGCAATATCAAGTATTAGCATTAGAAACTATTGGTGTTTATCTAATTGGCTATATTTTAGCTAATATCTGTATTTTAGGCGCGATCAGTTTAGATTCACACTCTGATGAACTTCAAGATCATGAAAACGAAATTGACCTATCAGGACTATTTTGGCGAAGGCCAATCCTAGCATTAGCCATGGGAGTTGGACTTTTATCTTTAGCAGGAACTCCCTTAACTGCGGGATTTGTTGGGCGATTTTTATTAGTGTTATTAGGTGTAACCGCCGAATTATGGTGGTTAGTCGCTGCCGTTGTTATTGGCAGTGCATTAGGTCTTTACTTCTATGCTCGCTTAATTATAAACCTTTATATAAGACCTGTTTGTCGTGATGATCTAATATCAAGCAAATCTTCAATTAAATTAAAATGGACTGATATTAGAATAAGTGAATTAATCATTGTGTTATGTGCTTTATTGACGATGCTTTGTGGAATATACCCTAAATGGCTATTTAATTTAGTCAGTATGGCGCAATATTTGGCAACCTAATTAACATTTATCTGCCACATCGTTTTATTGGTGGAATTATATCAACCTAGGTAGTATTGAATGCTTTGTTTTTATACTAGAACGCATAGTTACCTGAAACTTTTTGACAAGAAATAGTTAATAATAGCTTAATTTATTATGTTATAATTCCGACCTTTAAAATTTATTTTAATCAAGAGGACCAATATGGACTTTTTAATCTCTAATGCTTATGCTACTGATGGGCAAGCCACTGAAAGCAATCCTTATTTTTTACTAATCATGTTAGTAGTTTTTGGGCTATTTTTCTACTTTATGATTATGCGACCTCAGCAAAAACGTGCCAAAGCTCATCGTGATTTAATGGCATCAATTTCAAAAGGTGATGAAGTATTAACTAACGGTGGACTTATTGGTCGCGTATCAAAAGTTAACGAAAATGGTTACATTGCGTTAGAATTAAATGATACGACTGAAGTTGTGATCAAACGTGACTTTATTACATCAGTCTTACCAAAAGGGACAATGAAATCACTATAATAGAAATAGTATTTATTCGCTATTATTGTTCATTGTATTAATTACCTAATACCACAAGAGAATATGTCGTGTTAAACCGTTATCCTTTGTGGAAGTACATTATGTTGGTCGTCGTAATTTGCCTCGGCCTTCTTTATGCACTTCCAAATATTTATGGTGAAGATCCTGCTATACAAATTTCAGGATCAGATACTGCTGAAATTAACGTTGCTACGCAAGATAAAATCAAAAAACTTTTAACTGATAATCATATCGAACCAAAATCAATAGTTTATGAAAATAAGTCTATTTTAATTCGTCTTGGTGATAACGATACACAGCTTAAAGCAAAAGAAATTATATCCGAAGCATTAGGTGAGCAGTATATCGTTGCATTAAATTTAGCACCAGCAACACCAACTTGGCTTACGGTGTTAGGTGCAGAACCAATGAAGCTTGGTCTCGATTTACGCGGTGGTGTTCACTTTTTAATGGAAGTTGATATGACAACCGCATTAAGTAAACTCACTGAACAATCTATTGAAAACATAAAAACCGAATTTACTAATAGCAAATTAAATTATAAAACGATCAGTAAAGATAGTAATCAGCAAATTTTAATACAATTTGACAATACTGAAGATCGCAATAAAGCTATCACTAAGATCAACGGTATACAAGATTTCAAAGTTGTTTCTCAAAGTGATAATACTATTGTAATTAATGTCAGTGAGCAACGGTTACAACAAGCAAAAAATGATGCTGTACAACAAAACACTACAATTTTACGAAATCGTGTTAATCAGTTGGGTGTAGCTGAACCAATTGTTCAACGCCAAGGTGCAGATCGTATAGTTGTTGAATTACCAGGTATACAAGACACAGCATTAGCTAAACGTATTTTGGGAGCAACAGCGACACTTGAATTTAGACAAGTTAATGAAGAAAGCTCTCCTAACTTGCCAGCTATCTTAAAGGGTGATATGCGTGTTCCTTACGGCTCAGAAATTAAATATATGGAGAACGGTCGCCCAGTACTACTTTATAAGCGTATTGTATTAACGGGGGATCATATAACTGATTCTTCATATCGTGCTAATCAATATGGCCAACCCGAAGTTGCTATTACTCTTGATGGCTCGGGGGGTAAAAGAATGTTTGATTTTACCCAAAAAAATCTTCATAAAGCGATGGCAACATTGTTTGTTGAATACAAAGACACTGGTAAACGTAATGAAAACGATAAACCAATTCTTGAAAAACAAGAGCGTGTTATCAATGTAGCAACGATTCAAGGTATTTTCAGTGACCGTTTTCAGGTAACGGGTATTGGTAATATTGATGAAGCTAAAAATTTATCATTATTATTACGTGCAGGAGCTTTAATTGCTCCGATTCAAATCATTGAAGAGCGCACTGTTGGACCATCAATGGGGCAAGAAAATATAACTCAAGGGTTAGAATCTTGCGCATGGGGTTTAGCGATTTCAGTCATCTTTATGTTAGTGATGTATCGTCTGTTTGGCGTATTTGCTAGCCTTGCATTAGTTGCTAACTTAATTTTGATTGTTGGTGCAATGTCTTTACTTCCTGGGGCAACGCTAAGCATGCCAGGTATTGCGGGTATTGTGTTAACCGTTGGTATGGCTGTTGATGCCAACGTACTGATTAATGAAAGAATAAAAGAAGAACTTAGCAATGGACGCAGTGTTCAGCATGCAATTAATGAAGGGTATGCTGGTGCTTGGAGCAGTATTTTTGACGCCAACCTAACAACATTAATTACAGCTGTTATTCTTTATGCTGTTGGTACAGGCTCAATTAAAGGCTTTGCCATTACATTAGGCATCGGTATTGTAACATCAATGTTTACATCGATTGTTGGTACTCGCGCATTAGCCAATCTTATTTATGGCGGACGCCGTGTTAATAAGTTATCAATTTAGAGGTTTATTGTGGTTATTAATAAAAAAGAAAATCATGATGTTAGAGATTTAAATCATGGTCGCAGAGTCCTCGACTTTTTAAAATTTGGCTTTATTGCTTTTGTTATTTCAATGTTATTGGTAGTTGCATCGTTTGTGGTTATTTTTGTTAAAGGATTTAATCTAGGACAAGACTTCACTGGCGGTACGACAGTAGAACTCACAGTAACAAAAGTGGTTAACCTTGATGACCTTCGTAACAGTTTACGCGATGCTGGCTATCATGAGCCGATAGTACAATATTATGGTAGCAGTAAAGATATCATTATTCGATTACCTTCAGCTAAACAAGAAGATGGCAGTACGTCATCTGCTATTGATAATGCACTAGGTACAAAAATTTCCAATTTAATACATAAAGATATTGATGTCGATGCTCAAATCAAACGTATTGAATTTGTAGGACCAACAGTAGGCTCTGAACTTGCCCAAGATGGTATTTTGGCA
The DNA here is from genome assembly GCF_024104075.1 of Gilliamella sp. NCBI lineage: Bacteria > Pseudomonadati > Pseudomonadota > Gammaproteobacteria > Orbales > Orbaceae > Gilliamella > Gilliamella sp. The sequence goes on from NZ_JAGGHR010000001.1 coordinate 45,548, forward strand.
ATCTGCGCCGCATTAGTGTGTATTTTAATCTATATTGCCTTTCGTTTTGAATGGCGATTTGGTACTGGTGCCGTTGTTGCCTTAGCGCATGATGTTATCATCACCGCAGGTTATCTATCGTTATTTGAACGAGAACTAGATTTAACTATCATTGCTGCAATGTTATCGATAATTGGTTATTCGCTCAATGATACCATTGTAGTTTTCGACCGAATTCGTGAGAATTTTAGAAAGATTCGACGAGCAGAGCCTTATGATGTTATCAACATCTCGTTAACACAAACATTGCACCGTACTTTGATGACATCAGGAACAACCCTTGCAGTAGTCATCATTTTGTATATCTTTGGCGGTTCAATGTTAAAAGGTTTCTCTGAAACATTAGGCGTTGGTATTGTGCTTGGTACAATCTCATCAATTTATGTGGCTGCGTATATGTCACTCAAATTAGGCGTAAAACGTGAACACTTTATGCCACCAAAAATTGAAGCTGAAGGTGCAGATCAACCTTCAATATTGCGTTAATTATGTGAACTCTGCCATTAATTGGCAGAGTTTTATTAGACTGTTTTTCAAACAAATAACATCAAATCAATTGACACTTATCTTTTAGTTGCATATTATTAGCCACAGTTTTATCCTTTTCATTTGGGGCCATAGCTCAGCTGGGAGAGCGCAACGCTGGCAGCGTTGAGGTCAGGGGTTCGATCCCCCTTGGCTCCACCAATCAATATTCTGCAAGATTCTTTAAAACCCACTTAAAGTATATAAAATTCTCGAAGTATTTGTTAGCAGATGCATGACCAAAATTTTTAGTTATATTATTGTGTTATTCAGTGGTTATCAATGAAAAACGAAATTGATTTAATAAATAAAAAAAATCAATTAATTATTGAATATCTCCAAATATTAAACTCAATTCTATTAAAAGTGCACAATCAATTTTGTATATATAAATATAGTGCAACGATGACATCTACTAAGTGATACTTTTGTGCATAATCTAATAGTGATAGGATATAAAAAGTTAAATAAACAAAAGGTATAAAATCGTGACTTATAAACCTACCCAAGCGCCAAACAAATGTGAGAATATGAACCACATTCGTGCCGAAATAGATCAGATTGACCATTCCATAATTAAATTGCTTGCTACACGCTTTGAATACGTCAAAGCTGCCAGTAAGTTCAAGAAAAATACCACTGACGTACAAGCCAAAGAACGTTTTGACAGTATGCTAGAGCAACGAAAACAATGGTCGAATGAATTAGGACTTAATGGCGAAATCATCAAAGATCTATATGCAAATCTAGTACGATATTTTATCGATGAAGAATTGAAATATTTCAAAAACAAAGAAAATAAAAACAGAGATTTCATTAAAAATATTTAGATAAGATATTGATTTTATGTTATCTTTAAAGATATGAATGATCTCATAAGAAGTAGGTGACATGGCTTATGCAACTAAACAGCAGTTATTAGATGAAATAAACAAAACGGCCAAGCTATTTATTGATGAGTTTATAGTTTTATCTGAATCACAAAAAGACACCTTAGTGGAGGGTGTTGATCGTACTCCAGCACAAATGATTGCTTATCAACTAGGTTGGCTTAATTTGGTGAAATCTTGGGATGATGATGAGCTTGCTGGTCAAACACCTGAATTACCGGCCCCTGGATACAAATGGAATCAATTGGGTAATTTGTATCGGCAATTTTATAAAACATATCAATACCTATCATTACAGGCATTAATTCAAGCATTTAATCAGCAAATCACCATTTGGAATGATTGGATTCAATCTTTGAACGAAGACACTTTGTTTATAAAAGATAGCCGTAATTGGACTAAACCTTATCCTGAATCTTGGACTGTTGCTCGATTTATCCATATCAATTCTGTGGCGCCTTTTAAATCGTTTAGAGCAAAAATAAGAAAGTGGAAAAAGCTAAATGCATCAGTTTAAAATTATATTCAATATAATGTAAGGAGAATAATATGGCCTTTACAGAAACAGAACGACAGCAGTTGATGTAGCTTAAATTCGTGGGTACCAAAATTATTGAAAGGCTTGAAGATATGAAGTTCGATTCTTTCGATAAATTGCGTAATGCTAGTTTAGATGAAATCCTTAACGAAGGTGCATTATTAACAGGTTCAACTTGTTGGAAAAACAGTCATCAAGCAAGAACGGCAATAAGTAATATTTTGAGTTTAGTCAACAATACGTAATATCCCTTTTTATGAGCAGCGAGTGCATCCAACTTTTCAATTGAATAATGATAGTCAATTTTTTGATTTTTAATCTATTTTCAAGATATTTATACTGAAACGTATAGTTACCTGAAACTTTTTTACAAAAATTGTAAGGTTTTGCCGACAATGTCGGCAAAGCAGGAATTAAGCAAAGCCTTTCAAACCAACTACATGCACATGTTCTTGGTTATTAATAACTTTACGTACTAGTTTATAGGTTGTTCCTTTTTCAGGACTGATGTTTTCTGGAGCAGCAATGATTAATTGCATTTCTAATCGTTCACAAAGTTCAAATAGTGTTGCAATTGATTTGGCATCTAGTCGAGCTGCTTCATCTAAGAATAGTAGACGACATGGTAAAATATCTTTATTTCGAAGTCGCTTGGATTCTTCTTCCCAACTTTGAATCACCATAAGTAAAATTGACATACCTGTACCAATTGCCTCACCCGTCGATAATGCACCGCTTTCAGCACGTAACCAACCATCTGCACCTCGATTCACCTCAACATCCATTTCAAGATAATTTCGATAATCTAGCAGTTCTTCACCAATATTTTGAGCCGTTCGTTGTCCCATATCAATATGTGGATTTAAACGTTGATAGAGTTTAGCTAACGCTTCTGAGAAGGTAATACGATTATTACTAAATAGATCTTGATGTTCATTTTGCTCATCGGCAAGTGCAGCTAAAAGAGTTGAATGAGCTTCGCGAACATTGACATTTAAACGCACGCCATTAACTTGACCAAATGCCACTGCTTGTAATCCTTGGTTAAGCATACGAATACGATTTTGTTCGCGCTGTATGGTTTTACGAATAATATTCGATACACTCTTCGAGCTAATTGCCAGTTGCTGTTCACGCGAAGTGAGTTCTTCTGTTAAGCGTGACAATTCAATTTCCATCTGTTCAATGGCTTCAATTGGATCGTCAGTTTTAACAATATCTTGGCGAATTCGTTCACGCAAATGTGCGTAAACAGCGATATAGAATTGGATTTTACGTTCTGGGCGTTTTGGATCTTCTGATAGTCTTAATACATCCCGTAAATGTTCATTGTCATTAACAGCTAAACGTAAGGAACCTAATGCTTTATCTGACATTGAGCGCAATTCATCAGCACTTAAATAAGCAAGTTCACGTCGATGTAAACGCCGTTCCACACTATTTTCTTTAACAAGCCTTAAGACTAAACACCACCCCGCTTTGGCTTGCACTACCTGTTCGCGTAGGTGCTTATAATCTCGCAGTGTTTGAGTTAGTCGTTTTTGTAATTGTGTCATTTCGCTTTCGCACATAATGAGTTGCTTTTCAAGCGATGTACAATGTTGACGATTATTATTTAATTTTTGATGGATTTCATCACGACGTAATCGAGCACGTTCTTCAGTGATCGCATCGGCTTTTACCCCAATTTGTTCAATTTCTTTTTGTAGCTCATGCAACATATCTCGCTTAGTTTCAAATGCACTTTTAAGCGAAGCTAGCGTTTGGTTATATTGATTGTATTTGTCTTGATACTGTTGCATCTGACTGCGCGCTTCAGTTCTTTGAACTTCGACGACTTCTAAGCGAGAACGTAATTTTTCATTTAAATCACTATTTTCATTTAGCATACCTGCCGAGTCTTCATAGCTAAAGTGTGCACGACGTTGCATTACTTCAGTTAAGGCAAAAACTTGTTGGCGGATAGTCTGTTGTTGTGCTTTAACTGTATTGTATTGTTCTCGTAAAGCCTCGTTTTGTTCAGGATCACTTTGTAAAACAGCTAAAATTGGTTCAAGTTCTGAAACGGTATTACGATTACGGCTAACATATTGCGCAGATTCTTGTGCTTGTGCTACTTGTTCACGTAAATCGTCAACCCTATCGGCCAGATCATCATCAGCCAATAAATGCATTTGCGCAACCAAGCGATTTATGGTTGCTAATTGTTCTTTGCAATTAGTAACTTGTTGCTGATTTTGTTTATCAATACTTTCCTGAGACGATAATTGTCGTTCAATTTCAGTGCGTCTTGTCGTTAATTTTTGCGCTTCAGCTTCAGGATCGATATCAAAAGCAACTCCTAAATGTTGACCAATAAATTGCCCAACATTTTGTTCAATTCGTTGTAATTTTTGTAAATCAAATGAGATAGTTGCATAGCGTTCATGTAATTCATCACGTTCGGCAGATAATTTTTCAAGGTGAATCTCACGAGCAGCACGACCAAATAGTGGTACTTTAGGGAAGCTTGAGAATCGCCATTGACGATCACCCGTTTTGACAAGTACCGCTTTATTCATCTCCTCACAATCAAAAACACTATCATCAAATGATGAAGGATCACCTTCGATAAAATAGATATCTTCAGGGTAATCTTCATCACTTGCGGTAAGGTTTTCTAATTGCTGTTTAACTAATGATAAATCTGGTACAACAATAGCTTGTCTTGATGGACCATATAATGCAGAAAAGTAAGGTGCATCATCAATTGTTACATCTTCATAAATTTCAGAAAGTAATACGCCATTAAATCGTTCTGCTAACGAAGACAAACGTCCATCATCGACACCACTAGGTTGATTTAGTTGCTCAATTTGAACATCTAATTGGTTGCGTCTAAAACTAATTTGGTCTCGCTCAGTAACAAGTATTCGCTCTTTTTCTAGCAGTTTTTGCATATGTTGAGTGACATCTTGACTGTTATTAAACTGTTCGCTAGTTTGTTCTTGTAAAGCGATTAATGCATCTTGTGCTTTCAACCATAATGGAGCTTTTTGACGATAATCAGCTATTTTTGATTGAATTTGTTCAAGCTCTTGCCTAAATTCGATACGTTTTTCGCTAGATTCATTAGCTCGTTCGGCTGTTTCGTCTAATTGCAATTCAAGTTCTTGCTTTAAATCATCTAGTTCATCGTAATTAACTTGGCGTTCAATACGTTTACAAAATTGTGTTAATAACGATTCTGCTTCTTTTTGTTCAAAAAATCGTTGTTCTAGCTCATCTAGTTGTAGCTGTAAATGATCGGCTTGTTCTGCTTGGTAACATTGTGATGGCCATTGTCTTAATGCTTCTTTAGCTGCCGCAAAAGCGTCACTTCGGGTAACATTGCCGACTAATTTAATCACTAATTGATAAGCACGGTCAAACTGATTAATTGCCGCATCAGATACACTTAATTTTTGCTCAAGTTCAAGAACTTGTTCCGTGATCTCTTTTTGCTTTTCTTCAAACAATTCATAGTGATTTTCAATATTACTAATACCTAATTTTGGTAACTGGCATAATGACTGAGCATTTTTTAACGCCTGTAAGGCCTGTTGGTATTGAATTGCACGTGTTTGTTGAACATCAAGAGCCTGTTGATAATCAGCTAATTGAGTCTTGATTTCGTCAACTTCTTGTTCTGTTTGTTCTACTTGCTCACGATAGTTTTGGTACTGTTCATTCGCTTCAAGTACCACTTCGTGTTGTTCTTCTAACTTTAAGTTTAAATCATCTAAATCTGCTTGATAACGGTCGATTTTTTCCTGTTGACGTAATGCAGTTTGCGCTAAATTGAGGTGATCATTAGCAGCCTGTAAATCGGTTTCCAAATCACTTTGCGCACCTTGATGTTCTTTAAGTTCTTTTGCCATTTCAATTTGGCGGTATTGGTTGCTAATAAGCAGATCTTGCGTTTTAAACATATCACGACGCAGACCAAGTACTGATTCTATATGAACTCGGCGTTCATTATTATGGCGCATATAATCAGCTGCCACATAATTAGTTGACTCAGTAATTAAGTGTTTAAATAAGTCACGATCTGATTGAGTTACTCGAATAGCTTCTAACGTCATCCGATTCTCGCGTAATGCGGCTTCCATATCTTGGAAAGCTTTTCGCACACCACTATTTTCTGGTAATAAATAATCACGCAAGGAACGAGTAATAGCACTTGAGATACCTCCATAAAGTGAGGCCTCAATCAAACGGTAGTATTTACTTCTATCGGATGGAGAGCGTAAGCGTTTTGGTAAAATACCAAAATCAAACATAACCGAATGATAATCAGTAATTGAGTTAAATTGTTTAAAGATAATGCCTTCCATTGATTCGGCTTTATCTTTTAACTCTGGTAACGATAAAATTCGCGCTTGTTTATCATTTAAACGCTCCGTAACCAACTCTGTTGGGCTTACACTGATAGATAATCCTTGCAATAAAAACGGCTTGATATCGACTTTTTTGTCTCGCCCTGCTACTTGTTGCAAACGTACACCACAAATAATTCTTTGATTCCGTGAGTTAATTACGTCCAGCATAGAATAACAGACGCCTGGTTTTAATTTACCATGCAAGCCTTTATCTCGTGAGCCTGATGTGGCTCCAGCTTCGGTTGTATTTCTAAAGTGTAATAAAGTTAAGTCAGGTATTAATGCAGTTACAAATGCCGCCATGGTAGTTGATTTACCAGCACCATTACCACCAGATAATGTCGTAACTAATTGGTCAAGCTCAAAAGTTCGTGCAAAAAAACCATTCCAGTTAATTAGCGTTAATGAGTGAAATTTACCGTGTCCAATCATGATTATTCAGTCTCCTCATTAACATCTTCATCTTGTTCTTCATTATTATCATCTAAAATAAGTGCTGATTCGATTTTAATTGCTTCGCCATCTCGAATTAGGCGTAATTGCGCTTCTTGTGCGTCATCACTACTTCGTACATCCGCACCAAAACGGAAAATTGATTCGTTAATGCGAAAACGGCTACTGTCATTACCAACAATAAAAAAAATCATGCCTAGCCGGCGTAGGCGATTTAACGCTGTTTTCACTTTATCAAATAGTTTTTGGCGATCTAAATCTGAACCTGTTGAACGTTGGTTTACTAATTTGAGTAACTTACTCTCATCTGCTAATGAAACCAGTTCATCAAACAATTCTTGTAAGGTAAAAATCCCCTCATGCGCTAATCTCTCGGGACTCAAATACAAATAACAAAGTACTTTGCCAACAAGCATATCAAGTTCCGATAATACTGAACGAGGAATCAATGTTGTTGAGCGAGGACGAAGATAGAAAAATCCTTCAGGCGCACGGATTAGCTCAACATTATAACGTTGATAAAATTGTTCAAGCTCAAGTTGGAAATCCATTAGAAAAGCATGATGATCAAGTTCATCAATACCAATATGACGGCCAGAGCGTAATAAACTATCCAGTTCTGGAAAGATCGGATTAGCAATTGCTTGGGCCAACTTAACGGACATATATTTATCGATAGAAGCCTGAGAACTAGCGACTATGCGCCCCATAACTTCATCAAAATGATGTGCGGTTTGTTGTGTTTCAAAATCGTTAGTATCTGTTGATGACATGTGCTTGTACCTTAGCTCCATAATCGTTAATAGGTTTCCATTCGGCAGGAATTCCAAGCCAATCATCTTCAGCAATACCGAGACGAATAGCCTGATCAATAAATAATCTCGCTATATCAAAATGTTGTTCACGCGGGAACTGAGCCAAATAGTTATGAATGGTAGCGCCCATATCAAGTGGTTTATTTTCTTGCTTAAATACCATTAAATTTTGTTCAATATGAGCAATAATATGTTCTTGAATCTCTTCAATTATTTCAAATTCAAGTTCCGAAGGTAATTCTCCAGTTACCTCAGCATCATGTAGTGCCAATTCTTCATCACGCATATCTAGTAAACGATCGGCATTAGCAAAAGTGAGTGACCAAGGCAAATCAAAGTATCCTTGAATCGATTTTCGTAAGCGTTGCGAAAACACACGATTTTTATCTAAATCAATAGCAGTACGAATAAATTTATGAACATGGCGATCATAACCGATCCAAAGGTCAATCGCTTTTTGCCCCCAACCAATAATGCGATCTAGTTTACCTTGCAGATCCATAACTACATTGTTGATTTTATCGAGTTCTGGATTATCAAGCGTCGCATCTTGTATTAAAAGTAAACTGGCTTGTAATTTATCACCTGCAGCAGCCAAAGTATCTTGTAACTCCCGCAATGTTTGTGATGTTTCAGTCAGCAACCCTTCACAACTGCTAATTGCTGCTTGCCAATCTTGACTTAATAGGGCAGAAATATTTTGTTTAACATCAGCTTGTTGTTCATCCATCACTCGTTGTGTGATATCGATACTATCAAAAATTTCAGCGACTGAATATTTTAATGGAGCAAAGACATTTCGATGCCAATGTAAATCATCACCACCTTCGATGGCTGCATCTGCAGCTCGTTTTAACTCTTGCGCAACAATAGATAACTGAATGGATAAACGCAGCGTTGAGAATTCACGTTGGCGAATATAATAATCAGAAATACCTATACCTAACGGAGTTAAACGATAAATCGAGAAACCGTCTGTCATTTCACTTGCAAAACGTGTGATTAAGCGTTGGCGTACCAAATCATTGATAGCATTATTGGCTCGCAATGTAATAGTGTCTTCACTCTGCTCGAAAATTTGTGAAACATGCCTAAAAGCATCAATTAATTCAGATTCCGTCATTTCACCGTCAAAACGTTCGCTATTTAATACGGCAATAGCTAATAAAAAAGCTAACCTTTCCACAGGCAAAGCGATCGAAAAATCATTCTTTTTTGCCCAAGAGACCAGTTCTGGCACTGATTGGGAAAAATCAATCATAAAAAATCCTTAATTCAAGGAGAACAAAATCGAATCATGCCTTAAAGTTTACACTTCAAGGTAGACACAAAAATAACGCCAATTATATAACAATATAGAGTAAATTTGTAATGGAATTCAATGAAAGCATTAAAACTGTTTTATTTAAATTATAGCTATTTCGATATAGCCTTATAATAATATTAATTAATAAATATTACTCAAATAATTTAAAAATCTTATTTCTTGAATAAAAAATAGATTCACTACTCGCACAGAACCCTATTTATGCTAAAATCAACTTACATACAATAAACTAACATAAGGACGTAACGAAATGCATATCGGTATACCTAAAGAACGGTTAGCCAATGAAGCTAGAGTTGCAGCGACTCCTTTAACTGTTGGACAACTGTTAAAACTGGGTTTTACAGTTTCCGTAGAACAAGGCGCTGGCCATGCTGCTCATTATGAAGACCAAGCTTTTATTGATGCTGGGGCTACAATTCAAAACACACAAGATGTTTGGCAAAATGATTTAATTTTGAAGTTTCATGCGCCAAGCGATGACGAAATTTCTTTAATGAAAGAGGGTTCAACCCTTATTAGCTATATTTATCCAGCTCAACATAAAGAGCTATTAGAAAAATTAGCCACCAAAAATATTACTGTAATGGCTATGGATTGTGTACCACGTATTTCACGTGCACAATCTCTAGATGCATTAAGCTCAATGTCTAATATTGCTGGTTATCGTTCAGTTATTGAAGCAGCAAATCAATTTGGTCGATTCTTTACAGGGCAAGTTACTGCTGCTGGTAAAGTACCGCCAGCTAAAATATTAGTTATTGGAGCAGGTGTTGCAGGCCTAGCAGCAATTGGTGCTGCAGTAAGTTTGGGTGCAATTGTTCGTGCTTTTGATACTCGCCCTGAAGTTGCCGAACAAATTAACAGCATGGGCGCTGACTTTTTAGAGTTAGATTTTGAAGAAGAAGCAGGTTCTGGTGACGGTTATGCTAAACAGATGTCAGCGGCCTTTATTGAAGCTGAAATGGCACTGTTTGCAGAACAAGCTAAAGATGTTGATATCATCATAACAACTGCACTAATTCCAGGTAAACCAGCTCCAAAACTCATTTCGAAAGAAATGGTTGAATCAATGAAACCGGGTAGTGTTATTGTTGATTTGGCTGCGCTAACTGGTGGTAACTGTGAATTAACTAAACCAGGTGAAATTTTCGAAACAGATAACAATGTTAAAATTGTAGGTTATACTGATTTAGCTAATCGTATGCCAGCACAAGCATCACAGCTTTATGGTACTAACATTGTTAACCTATTAAAACTGCTTGCTAAAGAAAAAGGCGGTAATATTGATATCAATTTTGAAGATGTTGTAATTCGTGGTGTAACTGTGGTTAAAGATAAAGAAATCACTTGGCCAGCACCACCGATTCAAGTATCTGCTCAACCTCAGAAAAAAGCAGCAGAGCCAATTGTTAAACCAGAACCAAAGCCAATGGATCCTCGCAAAAAATATGGTATTTTAGCTTTAGTTCTCATTGCTTTCTTCTGGCTTGCAAACTCCGTTCCTGAAAGCTTTTTAGGGCATTTTACTGTATTTGCATTATCTTGCGTTGTTGGTTACTACGTTGTATGGAATGTTACACATTCTTTGCATACACCACTAATGTCGGTAACTAATGCAATTTCTGGAATTATATTGGTCGGAGCAATATTACAAGTCAGTGATGATAATGGCTTAACTACGGCAATTGCTTTTGTTGCTATTTTGATTGCTAGTATTAATATTTTTGGTGGATTCTTTGTTACTCAAAGAATGCTGAAAATGTTCCAACGTGGCAAGTAAAGGAGAGCATACATTATGAGTAATGGAATCATTCAAGCAGCCTATGTTATTGCTGCATTACTTTTTATCTTTAGTTTACGAGGTCTTTCCAACCAAGAATCTGCCAAATCTGGTAATATTTACGGTATGATTGGTATGGTAATCGCACTTATTGCAGCAGTTGCAAGTATTAAAGGCGGATTACACTGGATAGTTATTGCAATGATTATTGGTGCTGTAATTGGTTTATATTTGGCTAAAAAAGTTGAAATGACTCAAATGCCAGAGCTTGTTGCACTACTTCATAGCTTTGTTGGAATGGCTGCTGTTCTAGTTGGCTTAAACAGTTATTTAGATCCACACATTCAAAATTTTCAAGGTGGTGAGTTAACTGTACATTTAGTAGAGATTTTTGTTGGTGTCTTTATCGGCGCAGTAACCTTCTCCGGCTCTGTTGTCGCATTTGGTAAATTAAATGGACGCATTAGCTCAAAACCATTATCAATTCCAAATAAACATTATTGGAATCTAGCAGCAATTGTTGTTTCTATCATTTTAATGTTTACTTTTGTTGAAGTAAAAAGTGGCGCTGGTGCAACAATTAGTTTGTTGATCATGGCAATTATTGCATTCGTGTTTGGTTTCCATCTTGTTGCTTCAATTGGTGGTGCTGACATGCCTGTTGTTATTTCAATGCTAAATTCTTATTCAGGTTGGGCAGCAGCAGCGGCAGGCTTTATGTTAGGCAATGATCTATTAATTGTAACAGGCGCATTAGTTGGTTCATCAGGCGCAATTCTTTCATATATTATGTGTAAAGCGATGAACCGCTCATTTATTAGTGTTATTGCTGGCGGTTTCGGTAGCGATGGTAGCGCAGCTAGTTCATCAGATGAAGAACAAGGTGAATACTGTGAAATGCAACCAGCTGAAGTTGCACAAACTTTAAAAGAAGCTCGCTCAGTTATTATTGTCCCTGGGTATGGTATGGCAGTTGCTCAAGCTCAAGGTGCAGTAAGTAATATTACTGAAAGACTACGTGGTATGGGTATAGAAGTTCGTTTTGGTATTCACCCAGTAGCAGGACGTTTACCTGGGCATATGAATGTATTATTAGCCGAAGCAAAAGTCCCTTATGATATTGTATTAGAAATGGATGAAATCAACGATGACTTCCCTGATACTGATGTGGTTTGGGTAATTGGAGCTAACGATACAGTCAACCCAGCGGCAGAAGAAGATCCAAATAGCCCAATAGCAGGCATGCCTGTTCTTGAAGTTTGGAAAGCAAAAACGGTTGTTATTTCTAAACGCTCAATGAATACTGGTTATGCAGGTGTACAAAACCCACTATTCTTTAAAGAAAATAGCTATATGTTATTTGGTGATGCTAAAGATAGTGTTGAAAAAGTACTACAAAACCTTTAATGATTAATTCATTCAATATACTGCGGCTTCTGTCGCAGTATATTTCTAAAATAGGCACTTAATTTAAATTCGCCTTAGCTAAAAAATCGATTATTTGATCCGTTATTTCACAGCCTTTGTGCTACTTTCACCATCTTTACAAATGATATCTTCTCCTTTTGCTCTAAGATATCTATAGCGCCTGATTTACAAATTTGCATGAAATTAAAATGCATTGCATTAGGTGTAGGAAAATGCCGAGTTGTTTACGCCTCATGATTAAATTAATTCCTATTCAACAATGTTTCTCTTTTTTTAATGTTATAGTATAAATAACAAACAACACAATAAATAGTAATAATCAGTAACTAGTAAATATTTTTATTGAAAATAATTAATTGCTAAACAGCATGAAACTTTAATATTACGACCAAATTAGGATTTTGAGATGAGGCATAACGATTAATGACTATCTTTTTTGATTTGTTCTTTATGGTATAGATAATAAGCTCCACGAGATACCATTCGTAGTTGAAAAATGAGATCTTCAATTAATTTTTCACGCTGCACCAAATCAAAATCAATCGCTTCTGCACCAGCATTAAATGCAATAGTGACCATCGCTTCAGCTTGAGCTTCATTATAATGGTGAGGCATCTGGTTAGCATTATCAAGATAATCCACAAGTTCGACAATAAAGTGTTGAATTTCACGGGCAATAGCAGATCGAAAAGCGGCTGACGTCCCCGCTTTTTCACGAAGAAGTAATAAAAAGACCTTCGGATTCTTATCAATAAATTCAATAAATGTGGTCACCGATGTCCGTAATACACTACCACCTTTTTCAATACGCTTACGTGCTTGTCGCAATAATTGACGAAGCGTTAAACCGCTTTCATCAACCATGGCTAAACCCAACTCATCCATATCACGAAAATGACGATAAAATGAAGTAGCAGCGATTCCAGCTTCACGCGCTACTTCTCGCAAACTTAAACTTGTAAAACCTTGCTCAGCATTAAGTTGATTAAATGCTGTTTCAATTAAAGTACGGCGAGTTCTTTCTTTTTGTTGAGCACGAACACCACCGGTCTTGATATTTTTCATTTGATAGCTCAGTTATAATATTTTCGATTTACTACCTATCTCTAAATTGATTTGTTTAATAATCGTTCTTTCTCAGCAAATACTTTGGGCATATGCTCTCGGATTGTTTTAGCTATTGTTTCATAACGGGAACGTAATGGTGAACCAGGACGATAAATAAGAGCAATGCTGCGTACAGGTACAGGATCAGTACAAGGAATATAGCAAATATTATCACGAATTCGCTCGTTAGGTATAGCAAGTTCAGGAAATAAAGTAATACCGCGACTAGCAGAAATCATACTCCGAAGCGTTTCAAGACTAGTAGCTTTAAATTGTTTATCTTCATCAACTCCAACTTGAAAACAGTATCCCATTGCATGATCTCGTAAACAGTGACCATCTTCTAACATTAAGAATTTTTTACCTTTTAAGCTGGAAAGTTTAACTGTCTTTTTACTAGCTAATTCATCAGTAGCAGGAACAGTTAAAAACATAGGTTCATCAAATAAAGGTAGTTCAATAAATTGTGCTGTTTCTTTGACTTGTGCAATGATTGCGCAATCAAGCTTGCCGCTTTCGAGTTGAGCAACAATATTGGCAGTTTGTGCTTCGTGCAAGTAAAGTTCCAACTGAGGAAAAAAGTCATGTAAAACTGTAATGACATGAGGTAAAAGATAAGGTGCTATAGTAGGGATCAATCCTATATGCATTGGTCCAGACATTTCTTCGCCTTGACGGCTAGCCATTTCTTTTAAAATTTGGATATTACGCAAAATCTCTTTGGCTTGTTCAACTAGCATCATACCAGTTTGAGTAAATAGTACTTTGCGACTTGTGCGCTCTAATAACATTACGCCTAATTCATCTTCTAATTTTCTAATTTGACCACTGAGAGTTGGTTGACTCACATTGCAAGCATCAGCAGCTTTGCGGAAATGGCGAAATTCAGCTAACGAAACAAAATATTCCAAATCACGAATGTTCATAATGTCCCCAATAAATTATCAGTTAATGATATATACTCAGAAAACTTCTATTATGTAATAGTTATAACAAATAACATTAAAAGCGCTTTATAATTTATTAAATTATAAAGCGTTTATAAATCATATTTTGTGATACAAATAAGTAAAAAGAAGTTCTGAGTACAGTTTTATTCCATCTTAATTAGCTAATTAAATACACTAATTAGAGTAAAACAAAGTTTATTTTTTTTATTAGATGTTGTTAATATTACTATACGAGACACTATTGTTGATAATTATGTTTAAAAAATCAAATAGAATATTTAAGTCATCTAAAAAAATACAATTTTATTGAACGAAAAAATACCAATTCCAAGAAAAATGGAAACTTATTAGCAATTACTATATAATTGCGCGCTATATTATTATGAAGCAAAAAAACTTTTTGAGGTGCACCATTTTTAAACAAGTTTCACGCTTTTATCGAAAGTTTTTCCACAATGAAGACGAACAAAAAGCTAGCTATGTGTCCATTCCTCGTAATGAACATAATATATCTCGTAAAGAGATTAGTGAAAACGCATTAAAAGTCCTTTATCGATTAAATAAACAAGGGTACGAAGCCTATCTAGTCGGGGGATGTATCAGAGATCTTATCTTAGGTAAAACACCAAAGGATTTTGATATCACAACGAATGCTACGCCAGAACAAATTCAGAAAATTTTCCGTAACTGTCGCTTAGTAGGAAGACGATTTCGTCTTGCTCATATTATATTTGGGAAAGAAATTATTGAAGTTGCAACATTCCGCGGTGAGCACGATTCTCAAAAAGGACAAACCAATATATCTAAACGTTCGCAGTCAGGTATGCTATTACGTGATAATGTCTACGGAACCATTGAGCAAGATGCTATCCGTCGGGATTTCACTATGAATGCACTTTACTATAATGTAAATGATTTTACTTTACGTGATTATTGCGGAGGATTAGAAGATTTACAAAAAGGCATTATTCGATTAATTGGTGATCCGCAAACACGTTATCGAGAAGATCCTGTTAGAATGCTAAGGACAGTCCGTTTTGCCGCAAAACTGAATATGAAAATTGAACTAGCTACTGCTAAGCCAATTAAACAGCTTGCATCATTATTAAGAAACGTACCTTCAGCACGACTTTTTGATGAGTCCCTTAAATTATTACAAACTGGGAATGGTTACAAAACTTATAAGTTACTAAGAGAGTATGGCCTTTTTGAACAACTATTTCCTGTTATTGAGCATCTATTTGCTAACAATCCAAACAGTTATTTAGAGAAAATCATCGAACAAGTTTTAAAAAATACTGATTATCGCATTGCCAACAATAAGCGAATTAATCCAGCATTTTTGTTTGCAGCCTTTTTCTGGTATCCAATAATTGAACAAACACAAGCAACGTGTATCGAAAGTGGTTTGCCATTTCATGATTCGTTTTCGATGGCAATTAACGAAGTACTAAGTGAACAATGTAAAAGTATTGCTATACCTAGACGTTTAACGACCATAATGGGTGATATTTGGCGTTTACAGCTACGAATGAAAAAACGGAATGGTAAACGTGCGTTTGCCATTTTAGAACATCCTAAGTTTAGAGCTGCTTATGACCTTTTAGAAATGCGAGCCTCAATCGAAAAAGGAGAGCTCTTGCAGTTAGCTAGGTGGTGGGATGAGTTTCAAAATACTTCAGCCGAAAAAAGAATAGCAATGGTAAAACAGCTTAATAAAATAAATAAACGCATAAGGAAACGTTAATTTTTAATTCGCACTTTTATAAATAACCGCTATAATGCTGCAATTAAAATAATCAAAATAGCTTTATAATCATTGATGAAAAATTTAACGCCTTCTCTTATTGCTATAGCCGTTACTCTTTTTTTGTATAATAGCTCTAGTTATGCTTTAGATTTACCTAAAACCGTTGTAAGCAATAATCCTCAATGCCTTATAGACGTTCCTAGGTTTGATCGCCCTTTAGTTAATGGAAATATAGATACTTTACCCGTAAATGCAGAAGCTAATCAACTTGAAGCAATCTACCCTAATATTGCCATATATCAAGGTGAAGTATTAATAGAACAGGGTAACCGAACGGTTCAAGCAGATAAAGTAACCATTGATACTCAAGATAGTAATAATAGAATAGTAACATTAGAAGGTGATATTACTTATCAAGATAATTTAATAAAAATGAAAGGCGATAAAGCATCAATGAATCTAAATAACAATGATGCAGATATGATCCCAAGTGAGTATCATCTTGTCAATAGGCTTGGTCGCGGTAATGCAGATAAAATGCAACTTGAAAAAAATCGTTATGTTATTTTAAAAAAAGGTAGTTTTACATCTTGTCCTATTAATGACAGCACATGGGATATTAAAGGAACGACCGTTATTCATGACAACGAGGAGCAATTTCTAGAGGTCTGGAACGCTGTATTTAGTATTGGTAAAGTGCCTGTTCTATACTCGCCTTATTTACAATTACCAACTGGTAATAAACGCCGTTCAGGATTATTAATGCCTAATTTCGGCTATGACAGTATCGATGGCATTGATTTTTCAATACCTGTTTATTGGAATATTGCACCAAATTATGATGCAACCTTTACCCCAAGAGTATTAGAAAAACGAGGTCTACAATTGCAAACAGAATTTCGTTATTTAAACGAAATAGGTTTAGGTACACTTGCATTTGACTGGCTTCAACACGATACTAAATATAATGAAGATAGAGACAATCGTTTTAATGGTAACAATTATGACGACAATCGTCACCGTTGGTTATTTCATTGGAAAAATGATGAATTAATTAACTATAATTGGCGCTTTTATGCAGATACAACTCGAGTTAGTGACAATCAGTATCTTACAAACTTAAGTTCTAAATACGCCTCCCAAACTGCAGGATATTTAACGCAGTATTATAAAATTGCTTATAATGATGAAAATTGGGATATTATGTTAGGCTATCGACACTTTCAACCATTCCATTCAGAATTAAAAAACTCGCTTTATCAAACTCAACCACAATTGGATATGAATTATTATAATAATGATTTGGGGCCATTCAAATTTAGAGTATTCTCTCAAGTATCTCGCTTCTTGACGTCTGGAAAAAGTAAACCTAAGGCATGGCGAGCACATTTTGAACCAACGCTTAATTATACTTTATCCAATTCTTGGTCATTATTAACCACTGAAACTGGGATTATGGCAACTCATTATAATCAAGATAATATCAATAAAAATATTGAACAATATAAATATTTAGATAAAAAGGTAAATCGCTTTTTGCCTAAGTTTAGTATTGATGGTAAAGTCATCTTCGAGCGTGATGTTCCATTTATTAATGGCTATACGCAAACCTTAGAGCCTCGAGTAAAATATATCTATATTCCCTATCGAAACCAATCTAATATTAGCGACTATGATTCCACTATATTACAGTCAGATTATATTGGTCTATTTAGAGATCAACCATATAGTGGTTTAGATAGGATTGCTTCAACCAATAAAATATCAACTGGTGTAACAACTCGATTTTATGATAATAACAAGGTTGAAAAATTTAACTTATCTATTGGGCAAATTACTTATTTCACCAAATCAAAAACGAGTGAACACAATAATGATTTAGATGAAAACTCCGATACAGGCAGTATTACTTGGGCATCGGATAACTTTTGGCGTATAAGTAATGATATAATCTTTAGAAGTGGCGTTCAGTATGATACTCGAATTGATACAATATCATTAGCCAATGCAATATTTGAATACCGGCCAACTGGCGATAAGTTAATCCAATTATCATACCGATATGCAAACCGTAACTATATTGATACTGTCGATAAGAATCCATTTTATAGAGGCTATAGACAAGATATTTCACAGGCAGGAATGATGACCGCTTGGCCATTATCGCAAACATTCAATGCTGTTGGTTCATATTATTATGACGTTAAATTAGAACAAACTACAGATGGTTCTATCGGATTGAATTATAGTGATTGTTGTTGGGGAACAACAGTACAATATGGTAGAAAATTGACGGACTGGGATAATACTTCTCGCAAAAGTAAATATGAAAATAAACTATCGATTAACTTCGAATTAAAAGGATTGGGTAGCAACCGAGATACCAAAGCTAAAATGCTTAATTTCGGTAAACTACCGTATAATACAGCATTTGAATAAAATATTTTTGTAACTATAAGATTACCAATAAATTTATTACTAGCTGTCTATGCTGAAAAACAAAATGAGTTAAGTGAATATGAAATTATTAAAACTATTAATAGCATTAAATCTAAGCATAACTTTAGGAATTATAACTCCGTTATCTGCTAATGCAGCTCCGAAAGTTGTAGAACAAGTTGCTGCGGTTGTTAATAACAATGTCATTTTAGAAAGTGATGTTAATGATATGTTAAAAACGATTAAAGCTAGCTCAGATCCTAAAAATCTACCTAATGATAAAATACTTAGACAACAAATTATTGAACGTTTAATTATTGAAAATTTAATTTTACAAAAAGCAGCTAAAGCTAAAATTACAGTTAGTGATGACGAGGTAACTGATGCTATTAATAGAATTGCAGCAGAAAATGGTATGAGCATC
Source organism: Gilliamella sp. (assembly GCF_024104075.1). Classification (NCBI taxonomy): domain Bacteria; kingdom Pseudomonadati; phylum Pseudomonadota; class Gammaproteobacteria; order Orbales; family Orbaceae; genus Gilliamella; species Gilliamella sp. Next base: position 64,416 of record NZ_JAGGHR010000001.1, read on the forward strand.
GACCAACTTAGAAGTAGACTTTCGATGATGAGAATAAGTTATGGTGCCTATCGTGAAAGAATTCACAATGATATGCTAATAGATAAGACTCGAATGCATGAAGTTAGATCAAGAGTCAGAATTTCAGAAAAAGAAATAGAAAATTTAGCAAAAAATATTGCTCGTCAACCAACCAATAATATTGATGTAAAAATAAGCCATATTTTGATTTCTGTTCCAGAAAAAGCATCAAAACAACAAATTGATAATGCAACAAATAAAGCACGAGATATCATTAATCGAGCTCAAAAAGGGGAAAGTTTTGCTAAATTAGCCACTTCATATTCAAACGATGATTTTGCATTAAAAGGTGGTAGTATGGGGTGGCGTAAACTTAATGAATTACCTACTATCTTTGAAGAGCGATTAGTACGAGCTACAAAAGGTAGTATTATTGGACCTATCCGTTCTGGGGTTGGTCTACATATTCTAAAAGTTGATGATACTCGTTCAGAAGCACCAAGAACCTTCACAATTGAAGAGGTAAATGCGCGCCATATACTGATTAAAACAAATGTATTAGTCACCGACCAAATTGCAAAACAAAAGCTAAGTGATATCCGTAAATCAATTACTAGTGGAGCCACAACTTTTGAAGCAGCAGCTAAAGCTAACTCTGAAGATACAGGCTCGGCAAGTAAAGGGGGCAACTTAGGTTGGAATCGTCCTGAAATTTATGATAATAGCTTTAGGACTGCTCTGATTCAGTTAAAAAAAGGAGAAATTAGCCAACCAATAAAATCAGCCTACGGTTGGCACTTAATCCAATTAATTGATAAAAGAAAAGCTGATGGAACAAATGCAATGAATAAAGATCAAGCTTATCGACTCATTTTTAATCGTAAATTTTCTGAAGAAGCCCAAGTATGGATTCAAGAAATAAAAGGCGACGCTTATATTAAAATTACAGGTGAAGATAAACATGAATAACCGTGTTCACCAAGGGCATTTTGCCCGTAAAAGATTCGGGCAAAATTTTTTACATGATGATTACATTATCGAAAGTATTGTTTCAGCTATACAACCTAAAAAAGATCAAGCACTAGTCGAAATCGGTCCTGGTCTTGCGGCATTAACAATACCTATCAGTAAACATATTGATAATTTGACTGTTATAGAGATAGATAGAGATCTAGCTAATAGATTAATTGAAAATCCATTTTTAAATAATAAATTAACGGTTATTGAACAAGATGCCCTAACCTTTGACTTTAATCAGTTAGCCGATCAACTAGGAAAACCATTAAGAGTGTTTGGTAACTTACCTTATAATATCTCGACACCATTAATGTTTCATTTATTTAAACATGCAAATATCATCACTGACATGCATTTTATGCTACAAAAAGAAGTAGTAACTCGCTTAGTTGCATCGCCTAACAGTAAACATTATGGTAGATTGAGCGTTATGGCTCAATATTATTGTCAGATTATTCCTGTTCTTGAAGTACCACCAACATCATTTAAACCTGCTCCAAAAGTTGACTCTGCTGTTGTTAAATTAATACCTTATAAAGAAAAGCCTTATCTTGTTAATGATATAAAAATACTTTCTCGCGTAACTACAGAGGCATTTAACCAACGACGTAAAACTATCCGTAACAGTTTAAGTAACTTGTTTACTGTTGAACAATTAACTGAATTAAATATTGATCCTAATTTACGTGCCGAAAACTTAACAGTACAGCAATACTGTCAACTTGCAAATTCATGGAGTTAACAGGAATGGCAAACTTACTTATTGGCGATATTCATGGTTGTTATGATGAGTTTATGCGCTTACTTGAAAAAGCAAAATTCTCATCATCGGATATTTTATGGTTAACAGGAGATCTAGTTGCTAGAGGTCCAAAATCATTAGAAGTTCTAAGATTTGTTAAACATAATACTAACCAAATTCGATTGGTATTAGGTAATCATGACCTACATTTATTATCAATTTATGCCAATGTTACCCCTTCTAAAAAGAAGGATAATCTTGATGGAATTATTCGTGCACCAGATTTTGGTGAATTAATGGAATGGCTACGTAGACAGCCATTGGTCCAAATTGACGAATCATTAAAGTTAATTATGACCCACGCTGGTATTTCACCACAATGGGATATCGAAACACTAAAAAAATGTGCTCATGATCTGAATGTTATGTTATCTAGTGATTCCTATATCCTATTCCTTGATAAAATGTATGGCAACTTTCCGGATGAATGGTTTCCTGAACTACAAGGATTAGATAGATTGCGTTATATTGCTAATGCATTAACTCGTATGCGTTTTTGTTATGAAGATGGTCGATTAGATTTTTATTACAAAAAATCACCTGAGCAAGCACCTTCGAAACTTAAACCTTGGTTTTTATTACCAAGCAAAATTCCAAACGAGTATGCAGTTGCCTTTGGCCACTGGGCTGCATTAAATGGAAAAGGTACACCAGATAATGTTTATGCACTCGATACAGGATGTTGTTGGGGGGGGAAATTAACGTGCTTACGATTTGAAGATAAAAAATACTTTAAAAAGAAAAATATTGAAGTAAAAAATTAGATAAACTATCTATGAAAGGATCATTTATTATGTCTGCTTTATCTGTCATTAAATCAATATGGAAAGTGATTAACTTAATAAGAGAAATATTTCTTAATCTAATATTTCTAATTATTATTATTTTAATCTTTAGTGTCATCGCATTAGTCCAAGAAACACAAAAAAAAGAAATTATTCCACAATATGGAGCATTGGTGTTGGATATTGAAGGAGTAATTGTTGACAATACATTATACGGTGATGAAATTTATGCTTTACAAAGCAAAATCTACGGTAAGAAAGTAAACACTTCTCGTGAAAATAGTTTATTTGAATTAACTCAAAAAATAGCTCAAGCCACAGCAGATCCAAAGATTACAAGTATGGTTCTTAAATTAGATCATTTTGTCGGTGCTGATGTGAGTTCGCTACAGTATATTGGTAAATATTTAACCAAATTTAGTAAGGCGAATAAACCAATTTATGCTTATGGTTCTAACTTCAATCAAAGCCAATATTATTTAGCCAGCTATGCTGATAAAATATATTTAACACCACTTGGCTCAGTTAATGTATATGGTCTAGCGGCCAACAATCTATACTATAAAACTTTGCTTGATAATTTAAAAATTAACACACATGTTTTTAGAGTAGGAACTTATAAGTCAGCCATCGAACCATTTATTCGTGATGACATGTCAGAAGAAGCAAAAAGCAATACGACACGTTGGTTAACACTTATGTGGAACAATTATCTTCAAGACATTTCAACACAACGGAAAAAGGCCGATACCCAATTGGTTCCAACTCCAGAGGCTATGTTGACCAATTTAAAAGAGGCTAATGGTAATATGGCTCAATATGCTATGTCTAATGGATTGGTCGATGAAATTGCATCTAATTACCAATTTGAATCTGAGCTTAATAAGCAGCATCAAATCAGCATTTATGATTATCAACTTAAGTCAAAAGATACAAATTTAGATAGCGATAACGGAAGCAATAAACCACTAATTGCGGTTGTATTTGTAAATGGCACTATTACCGATGGTGAAAATAGTAGTAATATCGCTGGTAGTCAAGACATTGTTGAACAATTGAGAAATATCCGTATAAACTTAAATAAACATAACACACAAGCAATAGTATTGCGAGTAAATAGCCCAGGAGGAAGTGTGGATGCGTCAGAAGCAATTCGTAGTGAATTAGAAGTATTACGTGATTACCAGATTCCTGTTGTTATCTCTATGGGAGGAATGGCTGCATCGGGTGGATACTGGATATCAACTGCATCGGATTACATAGTTGCAAGCCCAAATACAATTACTGGCTCTATTGGTATCTTCGGTATTATTCCAACATTCGAAAAATCTTTATCTCATATTGGTGTTTATAGCGATGGTGTAACTACCTCTCCATTAGCAAGTAATAACTTTGCGCAAGATCTACCAACCGAAATGAACCAACTAATTCAATTAAATATTGATAATGGCTATCAAACATTTATTTCGTTAGTAGCAAAAGCACGAAATATGACAACCGAACAAGTCGATAAAATTGGACAAGGTCAAGTTTGGCTTGGTTCAGAAGCAAGTAAGATTGGACTTGTTGATAAATTAGGTGACTTTGATGATGCAATTGAAACAGCTGCAACATTAGCTAATTTAACTGATTATGAAATTGACTGGCAAAAGCCAAAAGGAAATTGGTTTAATTCATTTTACTCAGATATGATAGCAATGTTACCTAAATCAACGGCAGAAATATTTTTTGAACAACTTCCTGCAGCAAAACAACTTCAACAGCATGTTTCTTTATGGAATAAGTTTAATGATCCACAAAATCGCTATATTTATTGCTTAAATTGTGCTGATGTTCGTTAATATACTTTTGCTTATTATCTGCCACTGTTGTGGCAGATAATAATTTCTTTCTCACTCTAATTTATAATTTGAGGAAAAACGTGAGTTGTTTTACTGCACGATTAAAATAATCTTCTAAACTACTTATAGGCAGTTGCTTAAAATCTGGTTTTATCTCTTTCAAATTATTAAATATTTGCTTATTATATGGTATCTTGATTAAAGGATATATACGTTTTTTGCCTTCTAATTCATTTGAAGACAAGTTGGTTTAGTATATTTTTGATTGATAAGATGACTATTATAAAATCTAACAAATGAAATACTGTGAATTTTCAATTAATCATAAAACAGTATAAAATCCTGAATATTTTTTACAAAATATAACCCCAAAAGTGAATAGTTATGTAAATACCTTATAGTTAGTTTACAACTTAGGTTAAAATTTGTTGCTTGTTTTAGTGTTTTATATCCAGTAAGACTATTGTCAAATAGCCACAAAAAGCGCAAATAATTCCTACAATTAAATATATATCTTATTTATCTCCCTTGTATTTCACTAGCTGGTAGAAGTTTAGTTGTTATTGATAAAATTGAATAAAATCAATGCTCTAACTGAATGATTTTTGCTGTTCATCTTATTGCTTCATTAACATTAAAAAAATATTTAAAATTTAATAATGAAGGTATTAATTGTAAAATTGAAAAAAGTATTAATAATTCAAACTAAAATAATCAGTAAAAATAGCGTACAATAGCGCAATATTAAACACAAGCTTATTATAAATAGATTAGGAATTTAGTATGACCGGCAAATTTATTGTCGTCGAAGGGCTTGAAGGGGCAGGTAAGACCACCGCTATTGATATCGTTGCTCGTATTTTAAATCGACACAATATTGGCGATTTGCAGTTTACTCGAGAGCCAGGTGGAACAGCGATTGCTGAGGCATTACGCAATATTATTAAAAATGGTTTAGATAATGAGCTTTTGACTGATAAAGCCGAATTATTGATGTTATATGCCGCACGTATTCAGCTGATCGATAATGTAATTAAACCAGCACTTCATGCAGGTAGATGGGTTATTGGTGATCGTCATGACTTATCAACGCAAGCTTATCAAGGAGGTGGGCGCCAGTTAGATAAAGTTTTTATGATGACATTGAAAGAACAAGTGTTAGGTGATTTTAAACCTGATCTTACTTTATATTTGGATATTGATCCTCAAATAGGATTAATGCGAGCAAGATCTCGAGGTAAACTCGATCGCATCGAGCAACAGTCATTGCCGTTTTTTGAACGAACTCGTCAAAGTTATTTAGAACTTGCTAAACAAGATAAAACCATCATTACAGTTGATGCAGGAAAATCAATCGACAATGTGAATGGGCAAATTGAACAAATTTTAACTGCATGGTTAACTAAACAGGTTGATATTGAATGATCTTAAATGACTATCCTTGGCTTTCTTTGCCGTATCAGCAATTAGCTTCTGGAATTATGCACAAACGGGCTCATCATGCTTTATTAATTAATTATGTCCAAGGTAGTGGTGAAGATGAGTTTGTTTCAAAGATTGCAAGCCGTTTATTATGCCAATCTTCACAGCAATTGGAGCCGTGCTTAAACTGCCATAGTTGCCAATTATTTTTGTCTCACCATCACCCTGATTATTATGTAATAACCAATGAACAATCTAAACAGTCAATAGGTATTGATCAAATCCGTAAAATATCAAACAAAGTTTACGAAAAATCTCAGCAAGGTGGAAATAAAGTTATTTGGATAAAAAACGCAGCTTTAATGACCGAAGCTGCCGCCAATGCATTGTTAAAAACGTTAGAAGAACCACCAGAAAACACATATTTTATTTTAAGTGATGAACATAACAGCAAATTGCTTCCAACAATTCACAGTCGCTGTTTTTCTTATTTTTTACCTATTCCTAAATTGGAACAATCCATTGAATGGTTAAAAAGTCAACGCAATCAGCAATACAGCGATAATGAGCTTGCTTCAGCATTATTATTGAGCGAAAATGCACCTCTAAAAGCACTTGCACTATTGGTACCTGAAAAGTGGCAACAACGAAAAGCATTTTGTGATCATTTGTTAGAAGTTGTACCACAAAACAATTATTGGCAACTAGCTAAAACCTTTGATCATGAAGAATTTATTGAAAGAGTTATTTGGTTTTGTGCTTTATTAAGTGATGCGCTTAAAGCGAAGCAAAAAGTGGGGCGTTTTATTGTTAATCGTGATCAAGTCCCATTGGTTCGACTGCTCGCAACTAAAAGCAATGAAAAAATTTCTGAGCTCTATAATTTATGGTTGCAGGCAAGAAATCAGTTATTAACTGTTACTGGATTGAATAAAGAATTGATTGTTTATAATGTACTTGCTCAATCCGAATTGATTAGCTAGCAAAAAGTAAAGTATTTTATAAAGGGTTTAGTCAAAAATTTTCAGTAAAGTATACTGTTAAGTAATAAGGATTGCAGTGAGTTATTTATCTATAGAGTTTGGTTTACTCTTTATCGCTTTCTTTGCCTTGTATTGGGGATGTCACTTATCACCCAAAATACAAAATATTCTACTTTTAGTAGCAAGTTATCTTATTGTTGGCAGTTATAGCTGGCAATTTTCGCTTATCCTTTTTATTTATACATGTGCAATCTATTTGTTCTCAGTACTGATTGCTACATCTGAGCGTCACTCAAAACGATGGTTAATTTTAGGATTATGCTTATCAATAATTAATCTGGCGTTGTTTAAATATTTTGATTTTTTTCGTTATGAGTTGCAGGATCTACTTAATTTATTAAATTTACCAGTTTTACTACCTGTTATAACCGTACTAATTCCAATAGGCATCTCATTTTATACTTTCCATTCGGTAAGTTATTTAGTCTCGGTAAAAAAGAAAGAGTTACCCGTCGCTAACTTTTGGGATTTTGCCTTATTTTTGTCTTTTTTTCCAAGTATTATTGCAGGTCCTATTAACCGAGCTAAAGAATTTTTACCTCAAATTAGCATCAGTCAGCCTCGTAAAATTTTAGAGCCATTTCGTGCATTTACGTTGCTTATCTTGGCCGTAATCAAGGTTTACTGTTTAGGTGGTTTAATCAATGAATATTGGGTTAAACCAATATTTGCTAACCCGTTAGAATTTAGTGTAATTGATTTACTAGTAGGTCTTTATTCTTATGCAATGCAAATTTATTTAAATTTTTCAGGGTATACTGATTTAGTTACAGGTATTGCCTTATTGCTAGGATTTCGTTTACCAATTAACTTTAATTTCCCTTATTTAGCATTAAATTTGAGAGATTTTTGGGCACGTTGGCATATTAGCTTATCTCGTTGGATTCGCGATTATATTTATATTCCTTTAGGAGGAAGTCGTCGAGGTTTTATTCGGACTCAAATCAATGTCATGTTGGCAATGTTACTATCTGGATTATGGCATGGCGCTGGCATTAATTTTATTATTTGGGGGGCATGTCACGGCATTGGTATTGTGGCACTCAACATTGGCGATCGTTATTTTGGGCAAGATTGGATAGCTACACGTTCACCATGGATAGCACGGTTATTAACATGGCATTATGTCTGTTTCACATGGTTATTTTTTAATAGTGACAGTTTACCTGATTCAGTAGATTATATGACAGCATTAATGCATAACTTCTTGATAGAACCACATCATGCAGGGGCATTTTTAGTGATTTGTTTCATTTACTTTGCCTACCCGATGTGTAAAACTTTTACTGATTGGTTTATTATGCAGTTAACCAAAATACCGCATTTATATTTACCATTGATTTTTATTTTAATTCTGTGGTTGGTTATTTATATTGCACCATCAGGTATGCCAAACTTTATTTACGCTAATTTTTAATTATATTAATTTAATTATGATGATATATAAAAAATCGTTCTCAAAAAATAATAAAAAACCAAAATCTAGTTTGAAACGGCAACGTCATAAATCGCTGAATAAAAGTGTAATTAAAAAAAATCTTCACAAAAAAACAAACACACCTCTCGTTTTTACTGGCAGCCCTTTATCAGCTCGTTATATATTAGTTATAATGTCTGTTACTGCTATTGCATTAATTGCGATTTATTATAAATCTATATTGATTTATTGCCAGCAAGCATACCATACTGATTTATTTGATGGTAATACGATTGCATCCCAAGAAATTTCACCACAAGATATTGAAAAAAACTACATTGATGAGCAAAATGATCAAGAACATATAATCACACAAGCATCAACTTCACTTACTCAACCGATTGATGTTGCTTTACCCGTTACTGAAAATAAAACATCCAAGTTAGCAACGGATGAGTTTGATGAGATAAAACAAAATAAAAAAATCGAAGAAGTAGTTACAGACAAAAATCTAAAAAGTGAAGATACTGGTGCGGATTACAATTTAGAGATATATTCTGATACTACTAATCAAAATAAGCAAGAAATAGCATCTGTACTTCAAGATAGGAATGATGAAGTTCATAAGGATATTGAATCAATCCATGAACCACTACCGATTGTTCTAACAAGTAATGATAAGGTATTTTTTGCAGGTGACTCTTTAATGCAAGGCGTTGCACCATATGTAAAAAAAATGTTGTTTAAGCAGTATAAAATAGAAAGTATTGATTTGAGCAAACAAAGTACAGGACTTGCTTATCCAAGTGCCTTCGATTGGCCAAAAACAATTAATGATAATTTAATTGCTGATCCTTCAATAAAATTATTGGTCATTTTTCTTGGCGCTAATGATCCTTGGGATTTTCCTGTTAAAGGTTATGCCAAATACGCTAAATTTAAATCTGAATTATGGGAAGAGCACTACCGTTTGCGTATTGCATCTATTTTAAATAGTGCTATAGAAAATGATGTTCAAGTACTTTGGCTTGCTGCGCCTTGTATGCGTAAACACAAATTAAATAATGGAATGGTTTATCTAAATAATTTATATAAATCTGAAATAGAAAAAACTCAACAACATTTCTTAACAACAAACGAATTATTGGGTTGCACATACGAAAAGTTCAGTAATTTCATAGAAACCGATAAAGCCAAAATTAAAGTAAGAGTTGATGATGGGGTACATTTTACACCAACTGGTCAAAAAATTTTGGCAAAAGCGATTATGGAACAAATAATTTATAAAGAATTAGAGGATACCTTTAATGATTAAATCTTTAAAGTATATTATAACCGTAATTGCAGTAACAATTACCGTTGGTTGTAGTGTAGCTGAAAGTAAAACCACCACGGTATCTACTATTGTTGATTTTGGTGATCCTAATGCTAAACAATTTGCAATGCGTTTAAAATCGTTAGAGGATAATAAAAAAACGGATCAAGTGGTCAATATTACTCAATTTGGTGATTCGCATTCAGCCGCTGATTTTTTTACTGGTGAGTTAAGAACATTAATGCAACAAAAGTATGGTAATGCTGGTATTGGCTGGATAACGCCTGTAGCTATAAAAGGACAAAGCCATGCAGCTGTTACGTGGTGTTCTAAAAATTGGAATGTGCTAAGTAGCCGAACTTTAAGTAACTTGGATTTTCCTATGGGTGGTTTTATTGCTAAACCAAATAAAGATTTTGCCACTATCCGAATTACACCAAGAGGCTCTAATAATAAAGATTGGCAAGTTAAGTTAACCTTTAAAACACTTAAAAATAACACAAATTCATTAGCGCTTTATGATGCTAATAATCATAAAATTAATTTAAGCAATACTCCAAAATCAAATACTTGGCAAACAGCTTCGGTTGTTTCTAAAATGCCATTGGTTATAAAAGGTCAAAAAGATATAGAGCTTGGTGGAATTTGGTTGACTCGTTATCAACAACCAGGTGTTATTGTTTCATCTATTGCCACTAATGGAGCTAAACAGACAATTTGGCAAAAGTGGGGGAAAGATTGGTTTAAAGAACTGTCTATATCACAAAGTGATTTAATTATTTTAGAATACGGGACAAATGAAAGTTTTGATGGAGCATTAGATGCTAATCAATATCGAAAAAATTTAGTGAATAATATTAGACTGATTCGTAAAACATTACCCAATGCTACGATCTTGATAATGACACCCCCTGATACTATGGCAAATGAAACAAATATGCCTAAGTCTTTTGCAAAGATAATGGATATTCAAAAACAAGTTGCTAAATCTGAAAAAACATTATTTTGGGATTGGCAAGTGGCAATGGGGGGAAAGTATTCTATTAAGCAGTGGCGAAAACGGGGGTTAGCACGCCCAGATTTAGTGCATCAAACTTTACGAGGTTATAAAGAAAGCGCTCGTATTTTTTATGCTGATTTGAATGAATTTGTTAGAAAGAATAGCTAAGAATTTTGATTAGAAGGAATAAATGAGTTATGGCATCACCAATTATTGTTGCAGTTGATTTTCCAGATGTTAAATCGGCATGGAATTTTATTGATCGTGTAGATCCCAAAGATTGTCGCATTAAAATTGGTAAAGAGCTTTTTACACATGCAGGACCTGACTTTATCAAGCAAATTATGAAAAAAGGTTTTGATGTTTTTTTAGATCTTAAATTCCATGATATTCCAAATACTGTCGCAAAAGCAATTGCTGCAACTGCTGACCTTGGTGTGTGGATGACCAATGTTCATGCTAGCGGTGGTTCACGCATGATGACAGCTGCTAAAGATGCGCTTTATTCATATGGTAAAGATGCCCCTATTTTGATTGCAGTAACAGTATTAACTAGCATGGAGTTAGCAGATCTACAAGAAATTGGTATTAACGTATCACCTTTAGAGCAAGCAACCAGATTAGCAATACTTGCTAAAAACTGCGGGCTTGATGGTGTAGTATGTTCAGCGAAAGAAGTACAAAGTTTTAAAACCCGTTTGGGCAGTGATTTTAAATTGGTGACACCAGGTATTAGACCAGTGGGTACTAATTCTGATGACCAAAGGCGTATTATGACGCCTCAGCGAGCTCAAGCTGCAGGTTCTGATTATTTAGTCATTGGACGCCCAATTACCCAAGCAGAAGATCCAGCTAAAGCTTTACAAACAATTTTAGCAACACTAGATACAAGTAAGAGTTAATAATATTATTATGTCTGATAATTCAATTGTTTACTCGACCGATAAAGGTCGAATTAAACCGACCCAAACACTTATCTCACGCCCTAAGGGGGATGGTATTATTCGAATTCAACGACAAACATCAGGCCGTAAAGGTAAAGGTGTTTGTGTTATTACTGGATTTGATATCGATCATACTCAATTATTACAGTTAGCAGCAGAATTAAAAAAACGTTGTGGTTGTGGGGGAGCAGTTAAAGATGGTGTTATTGAAATACAAGGTGATAAACGTGATTTATTAAAGTCATTGCTAGAAGATAAAGGATTTAAAGTAAAGCTAGCAGGTGGCTGATTTAGTTTATAAAATTAGCGCCCACAATAAAAATGGACGCTAATTACAGCACAATAGATTTTAATTAGAACGATAACTACGCATTTTTTTACTGATCTCTCGACGTTCTTTTGAAATTTCAGCATTTTTAATAATGTAATCATCAACACGATCATCGTAATCGCTTTTCATGTTCGCAATAATTGCTTGAAGCTCTTCATAAGTCATATCTGGTTTAATATATTCGCTCAAGTTTTCAAGTAGCAGTACTCTTTTTTGGTTGTCACGAATTTTCTTCTCGTTATCTGATATTTCACGTTTTAATTTATTCAAACGGCGTGATAAACGAATGTATTCTAATACATCTTGAAACGATGGTGCGGTTGTTTTTTCCTTGTCCATCTATAACCCCTTATTTCAAAAAATGGAAAATAAACTTCTACCAATTATATACCAATAATTTTTTAAGATCATATTAATTATATTTTTAAACAAAATGATATTTCAGTAGATTAGTTATCTGTTGAGTGTTAGCTATTTTAAATTCGATTTTAAGCAGATTTTATTTCTAAATCTTTATCAAAATATTTTTTTATTTTATAAGGTTATTTGCAAAATAACATAAAAATAAAAACAGCTATTAAGAATTAGTGCAAAGTATTGTACAATACATTCAAATTTGTAAAAAGTGCCAGAATGAGAGAATCATAATGAGCTGGATTGAAAAAATTCTTAGTAAAAATAATATATCGTCAGATCATAAAAAGGCGAATATTCCTGGTGGCGTTTGGACAAAATGCACTAACTGTGATCAAGTCATTTATCAAGCTGAACTCGATCTTAATTTAGAGGTCTGTCCAAAATGTGATCACCATATGCATATCCCTGCCCGAGTGCGTTTATATCGTTTTTTAGACGAAGGTTCGGATATCGAAATTGGTGCAGATCTTATGCCTAAAGATATCTTAAAATTTAAAGATACTAAAAAATATAAAGATCGATTAACAGCAGCTCAAAAAGAAACTCACGAAAAAGAAGCAATGGTTGTCATGAAGGGAACATTGCTTGGCGTACCAGTAGTTGTTGCTTGTTTTGAATTTGCTTTCATTGGTGGTTCAATGTCTTCTGTTGTTGGTGCATTATTCACTCGCGCCGCAGAGCAGGCCATTGAGGATAAATGCCCTTTAATTTGCTTTTCAACAAGTGGTGGTGCACGAATGCAAGAGGCGCTATTCTCATTAATGCAAATGGCAAAGACGAGCGCTATTCTTGCTAAAATGCAAGATGAAGGTTTACCATATATTTCAGTAATGACCGACCCTACCATGGGAGGTGTATCGGCAAGTCTGGCAATGTTGGGTGACATTAATATTGCTGAACCTAAAGCACTAATTGGTTTTGCTGGTCCTCGAGTGATTCAACAAACTGTTCGTGAAACATTACCAGAAGGTTTTCAACGTAGTGAATTTTTACTTGAAAAAGGGGCAATTGATATGATCATTCATCGCAAAGATATGCGTTCTAAAATTGCCAGTTTAGTAAAAAAATTAATGAAACTACCTGATCCGTTTAATGAAGTTACTCTTAACGAGACAGCTTAATTGAGTATGACAAATAACCAACTGAATGCCATGTCAGATCTAAAGACATGGCTTTATTATTTAGAACAACTACATCCTATAACTATTGACTTAGGTTTAGAACGAGTAAAAGCTGTAGCTCAGCGCCTAGATTTATTACAACCAGCGCCTTATATTTTTACCGTTGCTGGCACTAATGGCAAAGGAACAACTTGTCGAACGCTTGAAATGATATTACTTGAAGCGAATTTAAAAGTTGGTGTTTATAGCTCTCCCCATTTATTACGTTTTACTGAACGGGTACGTATTAATAATCAAGAATCAAGTGAACAACAAACCGTAAAAGCCTTTGTAGAAATAGAACAAGCCAGAGGTGATATATCGCTTACCTATTTTGAATATGCAACACTTGCTGCACTTTATCAATTTAAACAAGCAAAATTAGATGTAGTTATATTAGAAGTTGGTCTTGGTGGGCGACTTGATGCAACTAATATCGTTGATGCTGATGTGGCAGTTATTACAACTATTGGTATTGATCATGTTGATTATTTAGGTGATACCCGTGAAAGTATCGGACGTGAAAAAGCAGGCATTTTTAAACCTAAAAGTATTGCTATTGTTGGTGAGCCAGATGTACCAGCATCTATTTTAAATGTGGCTAAATCTGTGAATTGCTCTATTTATAGGGTAAATTGTGATTGGCGTTACCAACAACTTAATAAAGATTTATGGTCATTTGAATCGGCAATAAGACAGTATAAAAATTTACCTATTGCCAATGTTCCTTTAGCTAATGCAGCAACTGCAATTGCAGCTATAAGTTATTCATCACTTAAAATAACACAAGATGAAATAACTAAAGGATTGGCAAAATCAAATTTAATCGGGCGTTTTCAAATTATTCAAACATCGCCATTGGTTATTCTTGATGTAGCACATAACCCACATGCAGCAGCTTATTTAACACAACAATTAGAAAAACTAAAAGCAGAATATTTGCAAGTAGGCAAAGTTAGATTTGTTGTTGGTATGCTTAAGGATAAAGATATTAAAAGTACCTTATCCATCTTAAAAGGTGATAGATGGTATTGTGCTTCACTTTATGGTGAACGAGGTTGTAGTGCTGAAGTATTAAAACAGCACTTATTTAATGAAGGTGAGTTTAATGTATCAGCATTTGATACTGTATCTAAAGCCTATCAAAAGGCAATGCAAGATGCTAAAGAAGATGATATCATCGTGGTATGTGGCTCATTTCATACTGTATCGGATGTGTTAACTGAAATTGAGCATTAAGTGGAATTAGTCATGGTAGACAATCAAGAAAATAATCCCAATAGAGTAAGAAATTGCCTTGTAGGTTTTGCTACATTACTACTTATTATTGCAGCAATAGCCCCGTGGATTATAACGGATAAACCTAACTTACGAACGACAACAACACCAATTTTGCAACCTGAAGTGGTTACGCAGCAAAATCAAGTGGTAGTACCATCTGATGATGTTGATGACAATTTTACCCATAATATATCAGATGTTCCTTACCTATCTGGCTCAGATCAAGATCTAAATTCATCAGCTTCATCTGATATTGTTGATGATACTGACGATTCAACAAATATAATTCAACCTTCAATGTCACAGCAAGAATCTAAACCTTATATGATCCAACTTACGGCTTTAAAAAATAAACAAAAAATAGAAGAGTTAATTGCATTATTACGATTAAATAATTATAGCGTTAGAACAATACCTGATAACCCAGAACCTAATCAGTTAATTAAGTTACAGGTTGGCCCTTATGCTAAAAAAGAGCAAGCTGAACAAGTCATTATTAATTTAAATAACCTAACAAAATTAGAAGGTATTATTATTACTAATTGACCGTTGTGCTACTTGTTTTTAAGTTGTAAAGAATAATTATTATTAATAAAAAGTTGTGAGTTATTATGATGAACTGGGCTGATTTTACGATTATTGGTGTAATTGCTTTTTCTGCATTAATTAGCGTTGTTCGAGGTTTTGTTCGAGAAGCGTTATCATTAGTTAGCTGGATATTAGCTTTTTTTATTTCCAGCCAATTTTATATTTATATTACTGATTATTTAACTTATTTTGATAGTGATGTTATACGTATTGCTGTAGCAATTGTTATTTTATTTATTGCTACCTTATTGGTTTGTTCGATTGTGTCTTATGTTATTGGACAATTATTAAAAAAAACGGGATTATCTGGTACTGATCGTTTATTAGGTATCTGTTTTGGTGTATTACGAGGCGTTTTAGTTGTTGCAGCTATTCTTTTTTTAGTTGATACTTTTACGCCGTTATCACAATCACCTTACTGGATTCAATCTCAGCTAATTCCGCATTTTAGTTTTATTATTCGCTGGTTTTTTGATTTTATACAACAGTCTTCTTCGTTTTTAATACAATAAATTTGGGGTAACCATAGTATGTGTGGTGTTGTTGGTATTGTTGGGAATAGTTCTGTTAATCAATCTATTTATGATGCATTGACTGTTTTGCAACATCGAGGGCAAGATGCAGCAGGTATTGTGACTATCGATAATCAAAATCGATTTCGTTTACGCAAAGCGAATGGTTTAGTCAAAGATGTGTTTCAAGAGCATCATATGCAACGGTTGCAAGGTAATTTGGGCATAGGACATATTCGTTATCCTACCGCAGGTAGCTCAAGCCCATCCGAAGCGCAACCTTTTTATGTCAATTCACCTTATGGTATTGCGCTTGCTCATAATGGAAATTTAACCAATACTGATCAGTTGCGTAATAAAGTGTTCGAACTTGCAAGGCGTCATATTAATACCAATTCCGACTCAGAGGTGCTACTCAATATTCTTGCTAATGAACTTGACAAATTTCCCACCTATCCACTAACTGCCGACAATATTTTTACAGCAATACATAATGTTCATAACATAATTAAAGGCGCATATGCCTGTGTTGCAATGATTATTGGGCATGGTCTTGTTGCTTTTCGTGATCCTTATGGAATACGGCCATTAGTTATTGGTAAACGGGTACTTGAGAATCAGAAAATTGAGTACATGGTTGCCTCTGAAAGTGTAGCATTAGATATTCTTGATTTTGAGTTTATACGTGATGTCGAACCAGGTGAGGCAATTTATATTACTCAAGATGGACAATTATATTCTCAGCAATGTTCGGATAACCCTCAATATTATCCATGTATTTTTGAATATGTTTATTTTGCAAGACCTGATTCTTTAATGAATGGTGTCTCAGTTTATCAATCACGTATTCAAATGGGGCAAAAATTGGGGGCTAAAATAGCAAGAGAATGGAAAGATGTTGATATTGATGTAGTCATCCCTATTCCCGAAACATCTTGTGATGCCGCTCTTGAAATTGCACGTATTTTAAATAAACCTTACCGGCAAGGATTTGTTAAAAATCGCTATGTTGGACGCACCTTTATTATGCCAGGGCAAAGCGCACGTAAATTGTCTGTAAGACGAAAACTCAATGCTAACCGTATTGAATTTGAAGGCAAAAATGTTTTATTAGTTGATGATTCGATTGTACGAGGAACAACCTCAAAAGAAATTCTTGAAATGGTACGTTCTGTTGGAGCTAAAAAAGTCTATTTAGCGTCTGCTGCGCCAGAAATCAGGCATCCAAATGTTTATGGGATAGATATGCCAGTTGCCCGTGAACTTATTGCTTATAACCGAACAGTTGATGAAATAGCAAAAAATATTGGTGCTGATAAGGTTATATTTCAAGATTTATCTGATTTAATTAATTCAATTACAGAACAAAACTCCAACATTCATCATTTAGAGTGTTCTGTTTTTGATGGAAAATATGTTACCGAAGGAATTGATGATAGCTATTTATCATTATTAGAACAGAAAAGAAATGAAACTAAAAAATCTTCAGACATTAAAGAATCAGAAAACCTAGAGATTTATAATGAAGGTTAATAAATTGTGAAAATATAAAATACAATATAAAGGCCTAAAATTATCAATTAGGTCTTTTTTTTATTTAGAGAATAATTTTATAATTTATTTAGCTAGTTACCTACAATAAATTCTTTAATATCAAAAGAAATAGCAATTCCTCACTACTCAACTAGATCTACATCCACTATTAAATTTACAAAACTTTACAAATCTTAATAAATCTTTACTTAATAAATTGAATAATAATGATAAATAAAAAATATATAAAAAACTCAACAAAAAACATAACAAAAAAGTAATAAATTATTTTGATAAATGACATTTTTGTAATAGAATTGCAAAAATTAAAAAATAGTTGTAAAAATCTAAATAGTAAAAGTTAATAAGAAATAATTATATTGCTATTTAAAATTAGAAATTGATATTGGCAATAGATTTCATATTATGCGCTTTATCGGTGAAATATAAGGAATATTAAGATGAGAAAGAATCTTAATTTAACGATTATCTCTGCATTTGTAATAGCTACATTAGGATGGCAATCTGCTTTTGCTTCTGAAACTCAAGTGTCGCAAGGTCCTATAGATAGTAATAAAATAATTGAGTTAAAAGATGGTACGAAAGCTCGTGAGATGCTTAACAATCAGCAACGTAGTCTTTATCAAATTGCACTTTTAAGTAGCATCTCTATTTCAGAATTACGTGCAATGAATGCGGGGCGTTTTGATAAAAAAGATGTTGTTGAGATCGGTGAGCGTATCGTTCTGCCTGAGAATTCACCATTGTTACCTGCAATTAAATTAAACGATGATAAAAAAGATGAACACGCCAATTTACCTCAATTGGGATCAGATGATAATTACGATGTAAAAAAGGATAAAGACGCACTATCAACTCAAATAGCTTCAACATTACAAACTTTAGCTAGCCAAGACTGGAAACAAATAACTTCGCCAGACAATGGTGGTCTATCCCAACATTTAAAAAACAAGGGTAAAGATTACGCAGAAAGTTATGTACGAAATGGGGTTAAAAACCAAGTTGTTGATCCAGTACGTAATGCTGTACAGGATTTTTTAGGTCGTTTTGGTACTGCTCAATTACAATTTGATTTAAGTGATAAAGGCGAATTTAACAATGTCAATTTGAAGTTATTTAGCCCATGGTATGACACAGAAGATACATTAATATTTAGCCAAATATCATTTCAGGAATATGAACACAACCGTCGAATAGGTAACTTTGGTATTGGTCAGCGTTGGGATGTTGCTGATAAAAAATGGTTACTTGGTTATAACGTATTTTTTGACCATGATTTCCAGCGTGCACACAATCGTTTAGGTATTGGTGCCGAAGCTTGGACTGATTATATGAAATTTGCTGCTAACTATTATCATCCGTTATCAGACTGGAAAGATTCTAAAGATTTTGATGATTATTTAGAACGAGCAGCAAGAGGCTTTGATGTTCGATTCCAAGGATATTTACCACAATATCCACATTTGGGCGGATCACTGATGTATGAACAATACTATGGTGATAAAGTTGCTTTATTTGGTAAAGATAATTTACAAAAAGACCCGCGAGCAATTACTGTCGGTCTTGATTATACACCAGTTCCACTTTTCACTATTAAGGCTGAGCATAAACGAGGTCAAGACAATAAAAAGGCAACTAAAGCTGAACTTACAATGAACTATCGTATAGGTACACCGTTAAAAGATCAGTTAGATCCAGATATGGTTCAATCTGCTCGTTCTTTAAAAGGTAGCCGTTATGATTTAGTTGATCGTAATAACTATATCGTTCTTGAATATAAAGAAAAGAAAATATCGGTCGATTTAGGGCTTGAGCAAACTCAGTTAATCGAAGGACAAGCCTATCCGCTAAATATCAGTGTTCACAATGCTAAGAACTTATCAAGTTTAGTATGGTCTGGTGATATGCTTGAAATTGACGCTGGAGGTGGTTTTTTATGTATTGCTACAGGTGAATGTACCGCTTCTTCATGGCTTAATCCACCAGCCGATGTGAATAATTGGCAAATTGTTGCTCCTAGTTATGTTGATCAAGATGGTCAGCGTCGCCCAGTTAGTACAAATGGCAAATATTCTTTATCAGTATCAGTCACTGATAGCCGAGGAAAATCTGCAACATCTAATGCTGTAAGTTTTGAAGTGTTACCAGACCCAGCAATGCGTAAAATTGGTGTATGGGCAGTAGATAGTTCAGGTAACAAAACAACGTTGGCGACTCAGCCTGCAAATGGCTCAAGTAGTTTGACCGTGTTAGCAACTCTCGTTAAACCGAAGGTAAATAATGGTTCAATCAACTCTTTTCAAGATGTAGATGGTTTTAGTGATAGTGAACTAATGGATAGTATACCAGTAACATTTAACGAATTTGTCGGATTGTGGACTGCAACCAGTAATGGCGAAAAAATTGCTTTAATCAATGGTACATCAGGTAATGTAAATGAATGTCCAGAGCAGAAACCTTGTGTTATTGTAAAATCATTTGAAAAAGTAGCAAAAGGTCAAAAAGTATCATCTCGTGCTTCAACTGCGGCTGGTTTAGAAGTAATTGGTGATAGTTATGCAATAGATGTAGCTTCAAATATTGAAGGACTGATTGATTTTTCAATTTCGTTAGATCAGTATGGTTTTGGTTCGTCATTCAATAGAGCCTCTGTTGATTTTTCTGGTGGTAGATCGGGGTATATAGAGGTTTGGAATAAATCTGGAACATTAGTTGCTAAGAGCTCAGGTTCTGTACTTGAATTTGACCCTGCTGGGCCAAACGAATGGCGTGTTGGTAATGAATACCTTGTTAAAGCATTTACATCTGAAAATGGTACCCAAATTGTTGAACCGTATGTAATTTGGTCATTGGTAGGTTCAAATGCAAGTGCTTGTCCTAATAATGAGACTTTATTACCAAATGACGCTAGGAATCATCCTAATGGACCGTGGTTTAACGTTGCTTTGGGACGAGATGCTCACTATATAATAAGAGGTAAAACGGCTAACAATTATAGTTATGCTTCATCTGGCACAAGTATACCAGCGTCTGGTGAGACAGCTCCAGAGAATTTAGATTTAACATCACAGCATGTTTCTACCCCTGCGTGTGCTGGCGATCAAGGATTTAAATTGCAAGTGACCGTTTTATAATAGATAAAAGTTTAGATTATCGACGTAAGTCGATAATCAAGAAGGGAACACCAACAAAATGGTGTATTTATATAAATACAACATGTTAATTTATAGAGAAAAATAGGAAGTTAAACATGAAAAATTTTACAATTAAAAAAGTTGCATTAGGCTTATTTTTAGCTGGTTATGCAGCAAGCAGTGCATTTGCTTTAGATGCAACTACTAATAAGGTGATTAATGGTAATGCACCAATATTGAAAGCTGTAAATGGTACAAAAGCAGAACATACTTTGACTGTTGTTGTATCTCAAAATGAAGATGGTAGTACACCAATCGGTAATCGAGTAGCTAAAGTAGGTGACTATGTCGTTATTAAATTTAATCTAGAAGATGCAGATGGCGATAATGATACTGGAAAAATCAAAGACACATTAAAAGTTTTTGCAAAAAAAACTAATGGTTGGGAGGCTATGAGTGTTCAGGCGACTGAAGACCATAGTGATGCAATAGCTCGTATATCTTTTAAAATAACTAGTGATTTCGCAGGCGCAGAAAAAATTGGTTTTAAACTTTTAGAAAGAACTGACTTTGGTATTCCTTATACCAATAAATGGTTAGAAGTAAATGATATTTGGGCAACAGGTACTCCTAATACTGCTCCAGTAGATCCTAATAACCCAGAAAACCCTCCAAGTAATCCAACTGATTCAGATAATCCAATTTCTGATGATAATCAGGTAAATAATCCCCATGGTCCAGGTGGTGATAATACAGGTATTGGTAATGGTCCAATTATAACTGATGATGCTGAAATTGGTATTTTCCTAGTCAAAGATGATGGTACTCCAAACAAAGATGTTAACTATAAGTTAAGTTCAGCTCCTGAACCTAAATATGGTCAGACATTCCAAGCTATCGTGTGGATTGATAGCGATCTTACAAATGGTGTAATGGATAGTGGTGCAGTTGAATTAACTGGTTATAATTTTGTCTGGACTCTAGATGGTGAATATAAAGGCAAGTCAGCAAATACAGAAGAAATAGCAAGTGGTGATACTATTACCTTAGCTACGACTAATAGTGATACCATGTACAATAAAGGTACCCCGAACCCGAACTACTATGCTGGTGGTCAAGGTTATCACCTTAAAGTTACAACTAACTAATTTTAAATTTGATTATATTTATAAGTGTAAAAAACCACTCTTTGGAGTGGTTTTTTATTTAATATACGCATAACTTAGTGATGCTTTATATTATTTAAATGTTGTTATAAAATAACTAGAAATCTAATTTACTATCATCAAATATGATTATTCCTTGGCAAAATCTTGATCCACAAACATTAAATAACCTAATTGAATATTTTGTATTACGTGAAGGCACTGACTACGGTTTACAAGAAAAATCACTCCAAGAAAAAGTTAATGATGTTAAACTTCAATTAGAGAATGGTTCGGCAGCACTTTTTTGGTCTCAATTACATGAAACAATTGATATTAAACTAATTAAATAGCAGTTAAAATGATTGTTTGTATATGATTTAGTGCGTAACTTTGTTATAGTGTTAGTGTTGTAAATAAAATGGAGAGGTAGGATTAATGATTGGTAAACAACAGTCGGATACAACGTTAGAATGGTTTTTATCTCATTGCCATATTCATAAATATCCAGCTAAGAGTACCCTTATACATCAAGGCGAAAAAGCAGAAACTCTCTATTATATTTTGAAAGGCTCTGTTGCGGTATTGATTAAAGATGATGAAGGCAACGAAATGATTTTGTCTTACTTAAATCAAAATCAGTTTTTAGGCGAATTAGGTCTTTTTGAAGAAGACACAGAGCGAAGCGCTTGGGTTAAAGCTAAAACAAGTTGTGAAGTAGCCGAAATTTCATACAAAAAATTTAAGCAACTTGTTCAAGTTAATCCTGATATTTTAATGCGTCTTGCCAGTCAAATGGCTAGCCGATTACAAGTAACATCTGAAAAAGTTAGTAATTTAGCATTTTTAGATGTTGCAGGGCGTATAGCACAAACACTTCTAAATCTTGCTAAACAACCCGATGCAATGACACACCCTGATGGTATGCAAATCAAAATTACGCGTCAAGAAATAGGTCAAATTGTTGGCTGTTCGCGTGAAACAGTTGGTCGAATTTTAAAAATGCTTGAAGATCAACATTTGATTTCTGCACATGGTAAAACAATTGTAGTTTATGGTACGCGTTAATTGGACAAAATAATATAATTAATATAATGATTGCGACAATATGAGATATTGCATGACACAAGAAAGATCTATTCCTAGTCATGTGGCTATAATTATGGATGGTAATGGTCGCTGGGCACAGCAACATAATCAGTTACGAGTTATTGGTCATCGAGCAGGCTTGAAAGCAGTTCGAAAAATTGTAGCTTATGCGGCAAAAATAAAGATAAAAGTCCTTACTTTATATGCTTTTAGTAGTGAAAATTGGAAACGTCCACACAATGAAGTTTCTGCCCTAATTTCCCTTTTTATTTATGCATTAAATCGTGAGATAAAAAGTTTAAATAAAAATAATGTTCGTTTGAATATTATTGGTGATATTTCTCGCTTTAGTGAACATTTACAAAATATGATTATTCATGCGCAAAATTTAACGAAAAACAATTCTGGACTAGTACTAAATATTGCAGCTAACTATGGCGGACGTTGGGATATTTTGCAGTCAGCAAAAAAAATTGCTATGCAAGTTACTAACGGAGAAATCAGTTTAGATGATATTACTGAGGATCGTTTTGGCTCAACAATGTGTATGAGCGAATTTCCTGAAGTGGATTTAGTTATTCGTACTGGCGGAGAATATCGAATTAGTAATTTTTTGTTATGGCAAATTGCTTATTCTGAACTCTATTTTACCAATACCTTATGGCCTGATTTTAATCAATCTTTATTCGATGAAGCAATCAATGCATTTAATGCCAGAGAACGACGCTTTGGTGGTATTCATAATAAGGAGCATTCATGTTAATCCATCGCATACTTGCTGCAATTGTGCTTATTCCGCTTGTGGTAGCAGTTCTTTTTTTTGTTCCATTACCCGTGTTTTCTTTCACTATTATTCTGGTTTGTGGATTAGCCGCATGGGAGTGGACTCAGTTTCTTCATATTAGAAAAAAATATTTAAAATTAATTTTTTCTTTTTCAACAGTTATTTTATTGGGCATACTTTATTTGGTTCCGGATTCTATTGAATTTAAAATGAATTTATATAGTATAATTTTATTTTTATCAATCATATGGTGGTTAACTGCTTTGTTTTTAGTAAGTAGCTATCCAACCACGACAAAGTATTGGTGTAATTCAATCTTTATAAAGTTACTATTTGCTTTTTTTACGCTAGCACCGTTCTTTATTAGTATGGTCGAATTAAGAGCAATTAACTACAATTCTAATTCTTATACGGGTGCAATTTGGTTGCTTTACGTCTTTGTGCTAGTATGGGCGACAGATACTGGAGCTTATTTTGTTGGGCGATCATTTGGTAAACGAAAATTAGCGGCAAAAGTATCCCCGGGTAAAACTATAGAAGGATTCATAGGCGGTATTAGTGTAGCAATTGCAATTAGTTTAATTGCTTACATACTTAACATGTTTGACATGACTTTCAGTACATTTTTTATTAGCTCTTTGTTAGCGATTTTAGTTTCGGTTTTAGGTGATTTAACTGAAAGTATGTTTAAGCGTGAAGCAAATATTAAAGATAGTGGTCACTTAATTCCTGGTCATGGTGGAATTTTAGATCGCATTGATAGCTTAACTGCTGCCGTTCCTGTTTTTGCTACATTAGCTTTTTACTTATTATAAAAGGTAATAGATTTTGTTGTGGTCGCTGTTATTGTTTGTTATTACCATGAGTATATTAGTTACTATTCATGAGTTTGGACATTTTTGTGTTGCTCGTTTGTGCAAGGTTCAAGTTGAATGTTTCTCAATTGGTTTTGGTAAAAAAATATGGTCTCATAAATTTTTAAGCGGAACCGAATTGGTAATTGCTATGATTCCGCTTGGTGGTTATGTTAAAATGCTCGACGGTAGAGCAACAACATTATCAAGCGATAACGAAAACTTTGCATTTGATAGAAAAAAAATTTGGCAAAGAACTGCAATTATTTTTGCTGGTCCATTTGCTAATTTTATATTAGCCTTAATTATCTATTGGATCATTTTTTTGATGGGTGTAGTTGTTTATCCTGTTAAAATAAAAGAAGTTATACCTAATACACCAGCTTCTACAGTAATAATACCAGCTGGTGCAGAATTGAAAACTATTGATAATATAAAAGTAGAAACATGGAATGACGTAAATTTAGCCTTAATTGCGGCAATGGGAAAAGCTAATGTGTCTTTTTCTTATATCGATAGCTTTGGTGATGATAACCAGAAAGAAGTTAAAAAAAATGTAGATATCAGTAATTGGCATTTTGATATAGAAAAGGATTCGACAATTACCGCATTTGGTTTTGTTCCTGAGAAGGTGAAAGTTTATCCAATTGTGAGTAAAATTGTATCGGGTTCGGCTGCTGAGAAAGCAGGTCTGCGTGTTGGGGATAAAATTATTGGTTATAATGATCACTCATACGTTGATTGGAATGATTTTTCCAATACAATTAAAACAGCTCAAGCAATGATGTTAAAGGTTAATCGAGGAAATATAGATATTTATCTTAAACTCGTGCCAACTATTGGAATAGATGGAAAAGGTGTCGCTGGTTTGTATCCCAAGTCTGATGCAAGAATTATGCAGTATGGTTTTTTAGAAAGTTTTAATAAAGGTATGGCGCAAACAGTGTTAACCACGAAGTTAACGATTCGTTCGCTTTATCAATTAGTAACAGGTGTTATTGGTCTAAAACATTTGTCTGGACCAATAACAATAGCAAAAAGCGCAGGGCAAACAGCAAGTTATGGTTTTACCTCTTACTTATATTTTCTAGCTTTTATTAGTATAAGTTTGGGCGTTATCAATCTTGTTCCATTACCTATGTTAGATGGCGGGCACCTTGTTTTTTTATTATTTGAAAAGATAAAAGGTAAAGCCTTATCAAATGAAGTACAAGAACGATTTTCTCGTATTGGCTTTTTTTTATTGATGGTAATAATGGGAATTGCACTATTTAATGATATTTTACGATTGTGATGGGATGAGGTTATAAACATTTACGATGAAAATAAATAAATTACTTATAGCATCTTTGTTGTTTAGTACTACAGCAGTATATAGTTCCAATGCATTTTGTGTTGATGATTTTGTAGTAAAAGACATCAAATTTGAAGGTTTGCAACGTGTTACTGTTGGAGCAGCATTACTTGAAATGCCTATTCAAGTCGGTGATTATGTTAATGAAGCTGATTTAGGCCGTATCATTAAATCACTATATTCTAGTGGAAACTTTGATAATATTACCGTTTCTCGTGATGGTGATAGGTTAATTGTTCATGTTCAAGAACGCCCTACTATTGCTAGCATAACTTTTTCTGGTAATAAGTCTGTTAAAGATGAGATGCTGAAAAAAAACCTAGATAGTTCAGGTATTCGTGAAGGTGAAGCATTAGATCGTACTATGCTTTCTGGTATAGAAAAAGGCTTAGAAGATTTTTACTATAGTGTTGGTAAATATAATGCTCAAATCAAAGCTGTTGTAACTCCGTTGTCACGTAATCGTGTTGATTTAAAATTAGTTGTAGCTGAAGGTAAATCGGCACTAATTGATCAGATTAATATTGTTGGTGCTAAAGCTTTTTCATCTGAAGAACTTATTTCGCGTTTTACTTTGCGTGATGAAGTACCTTGGTGGAATATGTTTGGAGATCGCAAATATCAAAAACAAAAATTGGCAGCAGATTTAGATGAATTACAAAGTTTTTATTTAAATCGTGGTTATGCTCGTTTTAACATTGAGTCAACGCAAGTTAGTTTAACGCCAGACAAAAAAGGCATATACGTTACAGTTAATATTCATGAAGGTGAACAGTATAAGTTATCTCAACTTGAATTTATGGGTAATTTTGCTGGCCATAAAGGCGAGATTTCCAAAATTGCTAATGAAAAAGTAAAAGTTGGTGAACTTTATAATGGTAAAAAAATTACTGAAATTGAAGATGGCGTTAAGCGTCTACTTGCTAATTTCGGTTATGCGTACCCTAGAGTATCAATTCAGCCTGAAATGGATGATGTCGCACATACGGTTAAATTAGTTGTTCTT
The DNA here is from genome assembly GCF_024104075.1 of Gilliamella sp. Lineage (NCBI taxonomy): Bacteria > Pseudomonadati > Pseudomonadota > Gammaproteobacteria > Orbales > Orbaceae > Gilliamella > Gilliamella sp. The sequence continues at coordinate 91,211 of NZ_JAGGHR010000001.1, forward strand.
GTTGATGTGGGTGAACGTTTTTATGTTCGTAAAATTAAAATAGTTGGCAATACTGTAACCAGCGAAAGTGTAATTCGCCGTGAGCTTCGACAAATGGAGGGGGCTTGGTTAAGTAATGGATTAGTTGAATTAGGTAAAGAACGTTTAAACCGACTTGGATTTTTTGATACTGTTGAAGCTAATACTGAACGTGTGCCTGGTATTGATGATCAAGTTGATATTATTTATAAAGTTGCTGAACGTAATACCGGTAGTATCAAATTTGGTATTGGTGTTGGTTCTGATAGTGGTGTTAGTTTCAATGCCGGTATTTCTCAAGATAACTGGTTGGGAACAGGTAACAGTGTCTCATTTGATGTTAACACAACTGATACAGATAAAACTGCATCTATTTCTATCGTTGATCCTTATTTTACTGTTGATGGTGTAAGTTTAGGGGGTAGTATTTATTATAATACCTATAAAAATGACGATAAAGATGATGAATCAGAATATTCAAGTAAGACTTGGGGCGCATCAGCTAATTTAGGATTCCCAATTAGTGAAAATAATTTTGTTCGTTTTGGTTCTGAATTTGCTAACCATAAGTTATCTGGTATGCAAGCGCAATATGGAATGTGGCGTTATTTCAACTCTATGGGTGAAAAAGTGAACAATAAAAGTTCTATTTCATTTGATACTAATGATTTATTGTTAAATGCTTATTGGACATATAACTCTTTAGATCGTGGATTTTTCCCTACTGATGGACTTAAAATAACAGCTAATGCTAAAGTTACAGCACCATTATTTGAAAATAGGTTCTATAAACTAGTCTCAGATGCGTCTTACTATTATCCTATTGACAATGACCATAACTGGATCTTTTTAACTCGTGCTCGATTAGGCTATGGTGGCGGTTTAGGTGGAAAAGAGTTACCTTTTTATGAAAACTTCTATGCTGGTGGTGCCTCTGTGCTACGTGGGTTTAAATCAAATACTGTAGGTCCTAAAGCGGTATATCTTAATAAAAGTGGAGTTTGCGATAGCTTAGATAATACATCTGGATGTACAAAATCAAAAGATGCTGTAGGTGGTAATGCTATAGCTTTTGCAAGTACAGAGCTAATACTTCCAACGCCATTTGCTAGCGAAAAATATGCTGATAATATTAGAACATCACTATTTTTCGATGCAGGTACTGTATGGGATACTGAATGGAATTTAAAAGGAAAAAATATCCCTGATTATAGTTCCCCATCGGATATTAGGATGTCTGCTGGGCTTGCTGTGCAATGGATGTCTCCATTAGGTCCTTTAGTCTTTTCTTATGCTCAACCGTTTAAGAAATATGATGGTGATTCAACTCAACAGTTTCAATTTAATATAGGTTCTACATGGTAATTCCATGTTATAAAATAGAAAACAAATAGGTGATTAAAGTGAAAAAAATTATATATTTTCTTAGTGTTAGTACGGCATTACTTTTTGCAAGCTTTGTAAATGCTGAAGTAAAAATTGGTGTAGTCGATGTTATGTCAGTATTACAACGTATGCCGCAACGCGAATCGGTTGGTAAAGCATTGGATAGTGAATTTGAAGCAAGAGCTAAATCATTACAAGCTGAAGAAAAGAAAGCAAATGAAGCTGCTGCACGATTAAAAAAAGATGGTTTAACATTGTCTTCATCTGAAAAAACGAAATTAAATAAAACAATTTCTGATTTTGAAAATAAAGCTAAGGCTTTTTCTGCAGATTATCGTAAGCGTGAAACAGAAGAAGCAGAGAAATTATTAATTAAAATCCAAGAAGCTATTAAAGATATAGTCGCAAAAGAAAAATACGATATTATTTTAAAAGCAGAAGCCACCTTATCAGCTTCAGATGCGGTTGACATTTCAGACAAAGTGTTGGAAAAGGTTAAAAAATAATGTTTTCCTTTCGTTTAGAGCAATTAGCTAAGCAACTTGATGCTAGGTTATATGGTGATGGTGATTTAGCCATCACTGGTATAGCATCAATGAATAGTGCTATATCAGGTCAAATTACATTTTTATCTGATAAGAAATTACAAAAGAATTTATTAGAATGCAAAGCTTCTGCTGTGGTAATGACAGAAGAGGGTCTTGAGCATTGGAATGGTGCAGCCCTTATTGTAAAAGATCCATACCTTGCATATGCAAAATTAGCACAATACCTAGATACTACTCCAGCTCCAGCTAAGGATATAGCTACATCAGCAGTGATTGATTCGACTGCTCAATTAGGTAGTAATGTTTCTATTGGCGCTAACGCTGTTATCGAAAGCGGTGTGATATTAGGAGACGATTGTATCATTGGTGCAGGGTGTTTTGTTGGAAAAAATACAACAATAGGTGCAGGTACAAAATTATGGGCTAATGTTTCTATTTATCATAATTGTATTATTGGAGAAAATTGCCTGATTCAATCTGGGACTGTAATTGGTGCAGATGGATTTGGTTATGCTAATGATAAAGGGAAGTGGGTTAAAATTCCTCAATTAGGGCGTGTTGTCATTGGCAATAACGTTGAAATTGGTGCCTCAACGACAATTGATCGCGGTGCTCTTGATGATACTATTATTGGTAATGGTGTTATTATTGACAATCAATGTCAGATTGCTCATAACGATGTAATTGGAGATCATACGGCCGTTGCTGGTGGCGTTATTATGGCTGGAAGTTTAACTATTGGTCGACATTGTTTGATTGGTGGTGCAAGTGTTATTAATGGACATATGGAAATATGTGACCAAGTTACAGTAACAGGTATGGGTATGGTAATGCGCCCAATTACACAGCCAGGTGTTTATTCATCAGGTATTCCATTGCAAGAAAACAAAGTATGGCGAAAAACGGCATCATTAGTTTTACATATTGACGAAATGAATAAACGCTTGAAAGCGCTTGAGAAGAAACTATTAAATGTCTCGACGTAGACGATTGCGGTCGGTATAATGCATGCCTATTTTTTAATTTTTTAGCTCAATTATCGTTTTTATATAATTATGAGCAAATAATATTCAATAATTTCGAGGTATAAACATGCAAGTTTCGGTAGAAACAACACAAGGATTAGGTCGACGTTTATCTATTACAATTAAAGCTGAAGATATTAAAAAAGCGGTTGATAAAGAGCTTATTAATACAGCAAAAAAAGTACGCATTGATGGTTTTCGTAAAGGAAAAGTGCCTTTAAAAATTGTTGAACAACGTTATGGTGCTTCTATTTTACAAGATGCTTTAGGCGATTTGATGCAACGGAATTTTGTTGACGCTATTATTCAAGAAAAATTAAATCCAGCTGGAGCTCCGACTTATACTCCACAAGAATATAAAAATGGTGAAGATTATACATTTACTGTTGAATTTGAAGTTTACCCAGAAATAAAAGTTGAAAATTTAGATAAAATTGAAGTTGAAAAACCAGTTGCAGAAGTTGCTGATGCAGATGTTGAAACAATGATTGAAACATTACGCAAACAACAAGGTGCTTGGAAAGAAGTTGAAAAAGCGGCTGAAGAGCAATATCGTGTTACTTTGGATTTTGTCGGTCAAGTTGATGGTGCCGAGTTTGAAGGTGGTAAGGCTAATGATTTTGCTTTAGTGTTAGGGCAAGGTCGTATGATTCCAGGTTTTGAAGATGCAATTATTGGTCATAAAGTAGGTGATAAGTTTGATATTAATGTGACTTTCCCTGAGGACTATCATGCTGAAAACCTAAAAGGTAAACCTGCTGTATTTGCATCTACACTTAAAAAGGTTGAAGAACTTGAATTACCTGAACTTACCGAAGACGTTGTTAAACGCTTTGGTATTGTAGATGGTACCGTTGAAAGTTTGAGAGCTGAAGTTCGTAAAAATATGACAAGAGAACTCAACGCAACAATTCGTAACAAAGTTAAAACACAAGCTATTGATGGTTTAGTTAAAAATAATGAGATTGATGTACCTGTGGCATTAATCGATCGTGAAATTGATGTGTTACGTCAACAAGCCTTATCTCGCTTTGGCGGTAATGTCAAACAAGGTATGGAATTACCGAAAGAACTATTTGAAGCTGAGGCTAAAAAACGTGTTGCTACAGGCTTATTATTTAGTGAAATAATTGAAAGTAATAAATTAACTGCAGACGAATCGCGTGTTCAAGCATTAATTGATGAAATTGCGACTGCATATGAAGATCCAAAAGAAGTTTCAGAATATTATCATAAAGATAAAAAAGCGATGGAGAATATTCGAGCTGTTGCATTAGAAGATCAAGTTGTAGATCTGTTATTAGCTAGTGCGAAAGTAACAGAAAAGAATTATTCATTTTCTGAATTAATGAATCAGCAGATAGCTTAATCTATTAGCTTTTTCATTTAATTTAAAAACGCTCACTTTTAAGCCCAAATATGTATTATCTGTTTGGGCTATTTTGTTAATTAGGAGATAAAAATGCCTTTTGAATCATATATGGGTGTTATTCCAATGGTAGTTGAACAAAGCTCTCGGGGTGAACGAGCTTATGATATTTACTCACGGTTATTAAAAGAGCGAGTTATATTTTTGACGGGTCAAGTTGAAGATAATATGGCAAACCTTATTATTGCTCAAATGTTATTTCTAGAAGCAGAGAATCCTGATAAAGATATCTATTTGTATATCAATTCACCTGGTGGGGTTGTTACAGCTGGCATGGCTATTTATGATACAATGCAATTTATAAAACCAGATGTTAGTACAATTTGTTTGGGACAAGCTTGTTCAATGGGGTCATTGCTTTTAACAGCTGGAGCTAAAGGTAAACGTTATTGCTTACCAAATGCACGTGTCATGATTCACCAACCATTAGGTGGTTTTCAAGGACAGGCTTCTGATATCCAAATACATGCACAAGAGATTTTACAGGTAAAAAACCGGCTAAATAATATTTTAGCAATGCACACAGGTCAAGATATTAGTGTGATTGAAAAAGATACCGACCGTGATAATTTTATGTCTGCCGATAAAGCAGTTGAATATGGTTTAGTTGATGCCATATATAGTAAACGATCTTAATGTTGGGTAGGTGATAAACGTGAATAAAGAAAGTTCAGAAAAATTACTCTATTGTACTTTTTGTGGTAAAAGTGAGCATGAAGTCCGTAAACTTATTGCTGGTCCATCATCTATTTATATTTGTAATGAATGTATAGGATTATGTAATGATATTTTAAAAGAAGAGAAAAAAAGTTTTCTTTCTCATGAAGAGTTTATTAGTAAACCATTACCAACACCACACGAAATTAGAGAGCATCTTGATGAATACGTAATTGGTCAAGAAAGAGCTAAAAAAGTTTTATCTGTTGCTGTTTATAATCATTATAAGCGCTTACGTAACCATGCTAGTCGTAGTGATGTTGAATTAGGCAAAAGTAATATTTTGCTTATAGGACCTACTGGTAGCGGTAAAACATTATTAGCTGAAACATTAGCTCGTTTTTTAGATGTACCTTTTGCTATGGCTGATGCAACAACACTAACTGAAGCTGGTTATGTTGGTGAAGATGTAGAAAATATTATTCAAAAATTATTACAGAATTGTGATTATGATGTTGAAAAAGCTCAGAGGGGGATTATTTACGTTGATGAAATCGATAAAATTTCACGAAAATCGGATAACCCATCTATTACTAGAGATGTTTCTGGTGAGGGAGTTCAACAGGCTTTATTGAAAATTATTGAAGGCACTATCGCTTCTGTTCCGCCAAAAGGTGGACGTAAACATCCTCAGCAGGAGTTTTTGCAAGTAGATACTTCAAAAATTCTATTTATTTGTGGTGGTGCATTTAGTGGTTTGGATAAAGTCATTGAGAATCGTGTATCAATTAATACAGGAATAGGTTTTGGTGCTGAGGTAACAAGCACTAAAAATAAACTTTCTGAGTCGGAGCTATTAGCAAAAATTGAAGCAGAAGACTTAGTTAAGTTTGGTTTAATTCCTGAGTTTATCGGAAGATTACCTGTTATAGGAACATTATCCGAATTAGATAAAAATGCCTTAATTAATATTCTAACGGAACCTAAAAACGCTTTAACTAAACAATTTCAAACTTTGTTTGAGTTAGATGGTGTTGAGCTTGAGTTTACGAGAGAAGCCTTGGATGCTATCGCTATAAAAGCGATGCAAAGAAAAACAGGAGCGAGAGGTTTGCGTTCAATTGTTGAAAATATATTATTAGATATAATGTATGACTTACCATCAATGAATACTATTAACAAAGTAATTGTTGAAAAAGACACCGTTGAACAATCTCTAGCACCGAAATTAATCCATCGTGAAGATGCTGAAATCTCGGCTTGAAATATATATTTGCCATCATAAATATGATGGCAAGAGCTATACCTCAAATTAATATTAAAGCAAAATTTCAGTAAATACTGTCAAGATGTTCTAGAATTAATGTATGTTAAAACAAAAAAGATAGGCTTGAATATCTAAAAATGAACCCAATATCTATCTAATAGATTTGTACTACTAGAGAGAATAAAATGAAAATAAAACGAACTAAACAAATGATTATGCCTATTTTACCATTGCGTGATGTTGTTGTATTTCCACATATGGTAATTCCTCTCTTTGTTGGTAGAAGTAAATCAATACGTTGCTTAGAAGGTGCAATGGAAATGGATAAGCAAGTCTTTCTTGTAACCCAAAAAAATCCTTCTCAAGATGATCCTGATATAGATGATTTATATGATGTCGGAACTGTGGCTAATGTTTTACAATTACTTCAATTGCCAGATGGAACAGTAAAAGTTCTTGTTGAAGGTATTGCAAGAGCTAAAATGAATGACATTGTTGAGAACAACGACAATGAATATTTTATTGCAAAAGTCAAACCATTAAGTGAAGTAAAAAAAGCCGCGGATATAAGTGAAGCCATGATACGCTTGACTTTATCTAACTTTGATGAATACTCAAAACTAAACAAAAAAATAACTCAGGAAATTGTTGATTCTATACATTTTTTGAAGGAACCTTCACGTTTAGCCGACTCTATTGCTGCAACTTTATTTTTGAAAGTTGAACAAAAACAAGAGATTTTAGAAACCGCTAATCTTATAAAGCGTTTTGAATTGCTTATTTCATTGATGGAATCAGAAATTGATTTACTACAAGTTGAAAAAAATATTCGACACCGAGTTAAACAACAAATGGAAAAGGCTCAAAGGGAGTATTACCTCAATGAGCAAATTAAGGCGATTCGTAAAGAGTTAGGCGATATAGATAATAAACCTGATGAATATGAAGAATTAAAAGAAAAAATTACTAAAGCTAAAATGCCAAAAGAAGCTACAGACAAAGCATTAGCTGAGCTTAATAAACTTAAAATGATGCCAGCGATGTCTGCTGAGGCAACGGTTGTTCGGGGATATATTGATTGGATGCTTCAAGTTCCTTGGTATAAGCGTAGTAACGTTAAAAAAGATATTGAAGCTGCACAAAAAGTTTTAGATAAAGATCATTATGGACTTGAACGTGTAAAAGATAGAATTTTAGAATATTTAGCAGTTCAAGGGCGTGTTAATAAAGTTAAAGGTCCAATTTTATGTTTAGTTGGTCCTCCTGGTGTGGGGAAGACCTCACTTGGACAATCAATTGCTAAAGCGACAGGGCGTCAGTATATACGAATGGCGCTTGGTGGTGTACGTGACGAAGCTGAGATACGTGGACATAGGCGTACATATATAGGTTCAATGCCAGGTAAATTAATTCAACGTATGGTAAAAGTGGGGGTTAAGAATCCGTTATTTTTATTAGATGAGATAGATAAGATGGCATCGGATATGCGTGGCGACCCTGCATCTGCATTATTGGAAGTGCTTGATCCTGAACAAAATAATGCTTTTAGTGACCATTATTTAGAAGTTGACTACGATTTATCTGATGTGATGTTTGTTGCAACGGCTAACTCTATGAATATTCCTGCGCCATTATTGGATAGGATGGAAGTTATTCGTCTTTCTGGCTATACAGAAGATGAGAAATTGAATATAGCAAAACAACACTTAATTGCTAAGCAGATAGAAAATAATGGTTTGAAATCAAAAGAAATTAGTATTGATGACTCAGCTATTATTGGAATCATTCGTTATTATACACGGGAAGCTGGAGTTCGAAATCTAGAAAGAGAGATTGCAAAAATTTGTCGTAAAGTTGTTAAGCAATTAGCATTAAATAGCAAATTGAAAAAAGTAACGGTAACACAAGATAACTTAAAAGATTTCTTGGGAATACAGCGTTTTGATTACGGTAAGGCAGATAATGAAAACCGTATTGGGCAAGTTATTGGTCTTGCGTGGACAGAAGTTGGTGGAGACTTACTTACTATTGAATCAGTAAGTGTACTAGGTAAAGGAAAATTGACTTACACTGGTTCATTAGGTGATGTTATGCAAGAATCGATTCAAACGGCATTAACAGTTGTTCGATCTCGTGCAGAAAAATTGGGTATTAATAGTGATTTTTATGAAAAACGCGATATCCATGTACATGTGCCTGATGGAGCAACGCCAAAAGATGGACCGAGTGCAGGTATCGCAATGTGTACTTCACTAATTTCAACATTAACGGGTAATCCAGTTCGTTCTGATGTTGCTATGACTGGCGAAATAACATTACGTGGTGAAGTTTTACCTATCGGCGGATTAAAAGAAAAATTATTAGCTGCACACCGAGGAGGAATTAAAACTGTATTGATTCCAATGGATAATGTTAAAGACTTGGAAGATATTCCTGATAATGTAAAATCTGAAGTTGATATACATCCAGTAAAATGGATTGATGATGTGCTTACAATTGCATTGCAGAATAATCCATTTGGTGTAGAGTCAGTACCAATAACTAGAAAAACTATTAAGAAATTAAAAAATAGCGTTGATAGTCCTGCTATATTAAACTAGTTATTTATTAATTTAATAAAAGATCAACTCTATGTTGATCTTTTTTTTGTAGTACATAATATTCGGACAATAGCCAATTTAGTTAAATATGCTATACTTTTACAATTCAACATTTGGTATGGAGAATCGCAATAAATGATGGAGACAATCCGAACAGCAGCAAATAATATTGTTGTTAAGATTATTTTTGCAATAATTATTTTATGTTTTATTTTCACTGGCGTCGGATTTCTAGGCTTTGGTGGCAGTGTAAGTGTTCAAGATCAACAGAAATATATCGCAAAAGTTGATGGTGAAGGTATTAGTCGGGCCGAATTCGAAGCTCAAGCTAGAGCAGTAACAGCGAATGCTGGAGGCGATAGTTCTTTTATCAAAAAATTACGCCGTAATGTTTTATCTTATCAAATTGATAATTATTTAGCTTATAAATTTTCAGAAAAAGTTGGTGTAGCTATTAGTAATGATCAAATCAAAAAGTTTATCAAAAAACAAAAAGAGTTTTTTAAAGATGGTAAATTTGATAATCAGACATATTTAAACCTTCTAGCTGAAAATAATTTTACTCCAGATAGTTATGCTGAAATTATAAGAACTGTATTACAGCAACAACAGACTGTTAATGCTATAATAAATAGTAATTTTATTCTGCCAATTGATTCTGAAATAGCTTCTCTTAAAAATCAAACTAGAAGTGTATATGCTACTTCTGTTAATGCTTCTGTAAGTGATATTGATGAGTCGAATATTACGTTAGATGATGAACAAAAATATTATAACGAACATTCAAAAGATTTTTTTAAAAATGAGCGTGTAAAAGTTAAATATATTATGACTTCTGACGAATCTTTGAGAAAAACAATTAGCGTTACTGAAAAAGAAATTAAAAATGAGTATGATAAAAATATTAAAACTTATTCATATCCAGCTAAGAGAGCTTATAGTGTAATTTTTGTGACTAATAAAGAACAAGCTAATGAAATTGCAAAGGATCTTTCGTCTGGAGCTGATTTTGATACTATTGCTAAAACTGTTAATCAGAATCATGATATTTCACCTTATGGCAAAAATGGTTCATTAGGCTGGTTTGCTGATGATGATTCATTACCTCAAGTTTTTAAAGATGCTCAATTAAAGAAAGTAGGGAAAATCTCATCGCCAATAGCCGTTGATAGTGGTTACGCAATAGTGAAATTAGATGGTATACAACCTAAAAAAGTTATGGATTTCGATTATGCTAAATACCAAATCAAGCCAAAACTCACTGAACAAAAAATACAAAAAGCTTTAGAAAATGAAGAGAATAAAATTAAAACTGCATTACATGATTCTCCTAAAAGTATTGAAGAGCTTGCTAACAAACTTGGATTTGAAGTAAAGACCTCAAATTGGATATCTTTCAACGATAAGTTTTCACTTGCTGCTCATCCTGAGGTTAGGGATGTGATTTTTAGTGAAGAAATGATAGTCGATGGTAAGGCAACGGATAAAATTTCTGATTTAATACCTGTAGATAGGAGTTTTGGGAAGTTTGATTTTGTTGTACAAACAGTTGATTATCGCCCTGAAGGTATAGCTCCATTTGATGAGGTTAAAGATGATATTCATAAAAAACTTTTTACAGAAAAGGCTCAAAGCCAGTTTAGATCTAGTGTTGATAATATATTGACTCAACTTAACGAAACTGGAAAAGCCAAAAATGTCCAATTTGCAAAAAAATATGTTTTGAATCGAAATTCAACAGAACTTGATCAAAAAGTTGTTAATATGGTCTTTAATTTAAATCCTTCAGTATCTGGGAAGACTGTTTATGGTGTGGAATTTTTAGATGATAAAAATGCTTATATTGTTGCGCTAACTAAGGTAGATACCCCAAAAGAATATGAAGATATTTCTTCTGAGTTATTACCTTTATTTATTAATAATATGCATTATTATCTTGCTGCTGACATACGCTCTAAGGCTAAGATAGAAATTATGCCTGATTCCAATTTGTGATTTAACTCCCAAAATAGTAGAAATAATTGAAAAAATGAAAAGTCACTTAGGTGGCTTTTCTCATTTTTATTATTAATGAAATTTTTTTATTTGATGAAGTGAGATAGTTATAAAGCAAATTTAATTGCGTAACTATTTTATGAGGTTAATCAAATGAAAGTATTTTCACTATTATGTATTATATTATCAAGTTTTATTTTTTCGAACATAAGCTTTGCTAATTCGGTTCCAGAAACACCAACTTCCGTTAAACAAGAACAAAAACAAGTTGCTCAAGTAAATATCAATACTGCAACAGCAGAAGAATTATCAAAAGTATTAACTGGGATTGGGGCAAGTAAAGCTCAGAAGATAATAGAATACCGAGAAAAGTTTGGTCCTTTTGTTTCAGTTGAGCAGCTAAAGGAAGTTTCAGGTATTGGACAGGCAACATTGGATAAAAATGCTGGTAAAATAATATTATAATTTATTATCTCCACTAATTAGTATTGGTGGAGATAATATCACTTTAATTATCAATGGGATCGACATCAATACTCCATCTTACTTTTGATGTTTCACTCCATTTTCCTATTACGATTAATAGTTGATCCAAAATTTTCTGTAATTGTTGTCTACTTGTATGTTGAAGTAGTAATTGCCAACGATGATATCCTGCTTTTTTCGGTTGACTTGCAGGCATTGGCCCCAACTGCCATAAAGTATTATTACTATGTTCTTTTAGCCAATCATGCACATGTTGTAAGAATGCTGGAGCGTAATGATTGTTACGATCAGCTGCACGAATTAATGTTTGGTAACTAAACGGAGGTAATTGTGTATGTTGCCGTTCTTGTAACGTTAATTTAGCAAATTTTTCATAACCTTGAGTTAGTAAAATATTGAGTAAAGGGTGATCTGGATGATATGTTTGTAAAATAACTTGTCCAGCTTTAGTTTCACGACCTGCTCTTCCTGATACTTGAGTATAAATTTGTGCAAATCGCTCAGTTGCCCTAAAATCACTTGAGAATAATGCCCCATCAACATCGACAATTCCAACTAAAGTTACATCCGGGAAATGATGCCCTTTAGCTAAAATTTGCGTGCCAACTAAAATGTGTGCGCCACCTTGTTGAATACTTTGTAAATAGTTATCTAATGCGCCTTTTTTATTCACTGTGTCTCGATCAATGCGGCTAATTTTAATATTAGGAAAGAGGATTTCAAGTTGTTGTTCAAGTTGTTCTGTTCCAAATCCAATAGGCATTAAATGAGTTGATCCACATTTTGGGCATTGTTTAGGAACCATCCTTGGTGTATCACAATAATGACATATAAGTTTGTGTTGTTTTTGATGTAGTGTATAAGGTCTATCACAGCGAGGACATTCAGCAATCCAACCGCAATCATGGCATATTAATAATGGTGAAAAACCTCGGCGATTTAAAAATAGTATTACCTGATTATTATTTGATAAATGCTTTTTTATTTGTTCAATTAATGGTTGAGATAAACCTGCAGTAAGTACTAACCCACGAAGATCCAAAATTGACTGTTTGGCTAGCATTGCATTACCGGCTCTTTCGGTTAATTGTAATAAATGATATTTGTGATTTTGTGCATTATTGAGTGTTTCAAGTGACGGTGTTGCGGAACCTAAAACAATTGGAATATTATTAAATTTTGCTCGGATAATTGCTAGATCTCGGGCATGATAACGCCAACCTTCTTGTTGTTTATAGGAACTATCATGCTCTTCATCAATAATAATCATTCCTAAGTCTTTAAAAGGAGTAAAAAGTGATGAGCGAGTACCAACAACAATAGCATTTTCACCATGTTTACTTCTTAGCCAAACAGTGAGTCTTTGTTTATCCGTTAATCCTGAGTGCAAAATATCAATTGGCCCATTAAAGCGTTTTTTGAAACGTCCAATTGTTTGTGGTGTTAACCCAATTTCTGGAACTAGTACTAATGCTTGCTTACCTGTAGCTAATATATTAGATAGTATATTTAAATATACTTCTGTTTTACCCGAACCAGTCACTCCTTCTAATAAAAATACTTCAAATTGATGATTTTTTTTGTTGATTGTTTCTATAGCATAGGTTTGCTCTTTATTTAGCTGAATTGAACTAGTATTTGTTGAAAAATTGGTTTGCCATTGAATATTATCTGATTGACAGTTTACTTGTTCTATAAGATTTTTTTTCTGTAATTCTTGATAGATAGTACTACTTACTTCATTTTCAGAAGGGGTATTATTTCTGAATGATGATAATAATAATTTTTGTTTCGGAGTCCGTGATAATGATTTTAAATCAATATTTTTACCCAATTGAGTTAATTGCCATCGTTTGGTGTCTTCCTTGATTGCTTTTCGCCCTTGTCGTAATAAAACAGGTATAGAATGAAAAAGAACTTCGCCAATAGGATAATGGTAATAACTAGCAGCCCAGTTTAACAACCGCCAAATAGAAGGTGTAAAAACAGGTTCAGTATCAATAACAGTTGTAATCGTTTTTAAGCTTTCAATATCAAATTCGGTTTTTTCGTCAATACTAACAATAATTCCTATTGCGTCACGTTTACCAAAAGGAACTTTAACCCGCATTCCAACTTGAGCTGGTTTAGTTAATTGATAATCAAATATTTGGTAAAGTGGTACAGGTAAGGCTATATGAGCGATAAGCATTAAAAAATCACAGATATTATAATTTATATAAAGCTATATTGTACGCAGTTTTTACATAACCCGCAAAAGTTATAAAAACAATCTAGTTTTTATTCATCTAGATTTATTACATTAATAGCCTTAAAAGGATTAGTAGTAACTATTAATAAAATTTGCTATCTTGGTAAAAATTGATAATTAATAAAATAGTAGGGATTAAAGGATGAGTGAATCATTTTCGCACATTAATCAGCGAGGTGAAGCCTGTATGGTTGATGTCTCAGAAAAACTAATAACAACACGCGAAGCAAGAGCTGAGTCATTAGTCTTAATGAATGCTGAAACATTGAAGATGATTATTGAGGGTAAACATCATAAAGGCGATGTTTTTGCAACAGCAAGAATTGCAGGGATTCAAGCTGCTAAAAAGACTTGGGAGCTTATTCCGCTTTGTCATCCACTTTTTTTGAGTAAAATTGAAATTAACATAGAAGTAGATCAAATAAAAAATTGTGTCCGAGTTCAATCGCTTTGTCGATTGAATGGGCAAACAGGTGTTGAAATGGAAGCAATGGTTGCCGCATCTATTGCAGCATTAACCATTTACGACATGTGCAAAGCGGTTCAAAAAGATATGGTGATTTCTCAAGTAAGATTGTTGACGAAAAGTGGTGGTAGGTCAGGGGAGTTTATTGCTCAAAAGGTTTAATAGATAGAAAATGAATAAAGTTATTTTTTTCGCTCAAATTAGAGAATTAGTTGGGACTGAGAGTGTTATGTTAGATGCTAATCAACTTCCAGTTTCCTATCTTATCGATCAGTTAAGTGAACGTGGTGAACAATGGTTTTTGGCATTTAAGGAAAACTCTGTTTTATGCGCTGTAAATCAAACGTTGGTTGATTTTGATTATATTGTGAAAGAAGGCGATGAAATCGCTTTCTTTCCTCCTGTAACAGGTGGATAACATTATGGATCTTATTAAGGTTAGTGAGCAGCCGATTGATATTAATAAGTTAAACGATTGGCTTTCACAATTACCACAAGATGGTGCTGTTGTCTCTTTTATGGGCAAAGTTCGTAGTAATGAAAAACAAACGATAAGCTTATTTTTAGAACATTATGCAGGAATGACAGAGAAGGTCTTGGCTAATATCATAGCCCAAGCTAGAGAGCGGTGGCAATTAAGTCGAGTTGCGGTAATTCATCGAGTAGGTGAAATTAGCGCAAATGAAAAGATTGTCTTTGTGGGAGCAAGTAGCGCGCATCGTTCAGATGCGTTTGCAGCAGTAGAGTTCATTATGGATGTATTAAAGAACGAAGCACCTTTTTGGAAAAAAGAACGAACGCCCCAAGGTGAAACTTGGGTTGAAGCAAAAAAAACAGATAAAGAAGCATTGAGAAAATGGTATTAGTATTTATTTAGTATATAATGATATTAAGTTATGTCATTCTTTTTTAACGAGAGGTAATTAATGAGAAATTATTCACCTAATGGTTCGATTATTGAACAATCTAGTAATCGCGTGCAAACATACATGAGTCATGTTTATGGTTGGATGACCGTCGGATTACTATTAACAGCTCTGGTTGCTTGGTTTGCATCCAATAACTATGAGCTTTTGAACGTTTTATATCAAGGTATGTGGGTATTGCTTATTGCTGAATTTGCTTTAGTTATTGCCATTTCTGCATTGATTAATCGCCTTTCTGGAGCTGTTGCGACAACATTATTCATGCTTTATTCGGTTTTAAATGGTTGCACATTTTCGATTTATTTTATTGTTTATACTTCATCATCAATAGCAAGTGTATTTTTTATTACTGCTGGAATGTTTGCAGCTTTGGCTCTTTATGGTTATACCACTAAACGTGATTTGTCTGGTTTTGGACGCTTTTTATTTATGGGATTAGTAGGTGTTGTAATTGCTTCGCTCGTTAATATCTTCATGCAAAGCCAGCCATTAATGTGGGCTATTACGTATATTGGTGTATTTGTTTTTGCTGGATTAACAGCTTATGATACACAAAAACTGAAAGAGTTAGGCGATCAATTATCGCAAGATGATCCTAATATGTTTAGGCGATTTGTTATTTTAGGTGCACTAACCCTTTATCTTGATTTTATTAACTTATTCATTATGTTGTTAAGAATTTTTGCAGATCGTCGATAACTGTATTTCATTCAACTAAAAGGGCTCTAAATTGAGCCTTTTTTGTTAAAATTTTATTAGAATCGTATTTTTTTAGTGCTAGTTTGTTAAAAAGTTTCAGGAAAGACTATGTTTCAATATAAAATACAGTAAAATTCTTATTATAATGAATTAATAACTTACTTAACACTATGAAAAAATTATACTATTTTGCCTTAATTAATCTATTTATTTCATCAATACTATCAATTCGTTTTTTTCTTGTCCCTGAGGCATCATTTAATTGGCCGAGTGTGACATTTTCAATATTTGCTGTATTGGGGCATTTTTTCTCGGCTTATTTATTACTTTTGGTTGTTTGTATACCTCTTTTATGGTTTAAACAAGCTATTCGCAATATTATTTTAGCTGCAATATTTAGCTTTATTCAAATTGGATTATATATCGATACTATTGTATTTCAACAGTATCGATTTCACGTAAATCAATCTGTCTTATCCATGGTTTTGTCTGGCCAGGTTGTCGATTTTTCGATAATTACCTATTTTTTAATGTTTA
Source organism: Gilliamella sp. (assembly GCF_024104075.1). NCBI lineage: Bacteria > Pseudomonadati > Pseudomonadota > Gammaproteobacteria > Orbales > Orbaceae > Gilliamella > Gilliamella sp. The sequence continues at coordinate 107,501 of NZ_JAGGHR010000001.1, forward strand.
CGCTTATTGTTGTTGTATTTTGCACCGAGTATTTTATTCTTTACTTGCTCAATAACAAATTAACTTCATTGCATAAAAATTCAAGAATTGTTTTATTATCAACAATATTTCTTTTTAGTTCATTTTTAATTAGTCATGTTGTGCACATGATTGCATTTTATTATGCTTATTCGCCTATTATGGTAGTGAAAGAATATATTCCACTTTATCGACCATTTACGTCGAAAAAAATCATGAATTTTTTTGACGAAAAAGGGCAACGAAAAGTCGTGTATAACAAAGATAATAGTAATGCTAGTGTTGATTACCCGAAAAATCCTTTGGTGATTAATCCAGAAAATAAAAAAACTAAAAATATTATGTTTATTGTTTTGGATTCTTGGCGATATGATACGTTTAGTGAAGAAATTTCGCCTAATACATTTCGTTTTGTTAAGCAGAATAATGGGGTCATTTTTGATAACCATTATTCAACTGGTAATGCAACACGTACAGGTATTTTTGGTTTGTTTTATGGTATTCCTGGTACTTATTGGGATTCATTTTTACGAAATAGTGTTCCTTCACTCTTTATCACAACACTACAGAAAGAAAACTATAATATTGGGATTTTTACGTCAGCTAAAGTGACTGCTCCAGAATTTGATCGAACAGCCTTTGTTACCATTAAAAATTTAAGAATTAGTAGTAAAGATGGTTCGGCATCTAATCGAGATAAACAAATTACTGATGATTGGCTTGCATGGTATAAACTACGAGATACATCTAGACCGACATTTTCTTTTTTATTTTATGATGCTCCTCATGCTTATGACTTTCCTGACGATTTTTCGGTGAAATTCAAACCTATTGGTGATCTTAATTATATGACATTGAGTAATGACACCGATCCTTTGCCTATTTTTAATCGTTACAAGCAAAGTGTTTATTATGATGATTATTTACTACAAAATATTTATGATGAGCTTGTAGAATCAGGTTCGTTAGATAATACAATATTGATTATTACAGGTGATCATGCTCAAGAGATGAATGATAATAAATTAGGATTTTGGGGGCATAATGGTAATTACACAGATGCACAAACAAAGGTGCCTTTTATTATTATTGGTGGTAAAGAATTAGAGAGCCTTAAAAATAATAGTACAAAAATAACAAGCCATGAAGATGTCGTTCCAACCCTAATGAAACATTATTTATATGTGAAAAATGATATAAGTGATTATTCGACAGGTTATGATTTATTTAATCCTATAACTGACCGTAACTGGCTTTTGATGTCTAATTATAGTTCTTATGCGGTGAGAACATCTGATAATATTTATCTTGTTAATCGATTAGGTATTAGTCATTATATGGATTTACATAATCGTGAAGTTGATGAAGTGCCAAATTATCAATATATTCAAGAAGCAATGAATCATATGCGTTATTTTTCTCAATCAGGAAAAAATAGCTTAATAAATAAAAACAATTAATTGTTAATATTAATTTGATAATACGGTTAAATTATATAAAGCAATTTCAGGTGAAACATCTTATGATGTTTTTAGAGGATTATTTCAATCATGAAGTGTGAATAGCTCAATTCTTTTTTACAAATAATTGATAAAAATTTGGATATATAATTGATTTTATTGTTTTCATTTGTGTTAATAAAGATCCTATATATCAATAAAACAGAGATCACATTAATGTTGTTTTGGCGTACTTTTGTTTAGCATATGATATATTAAAACTCTTTATGATTTGCTTTTAGAATAACGACATAGAGCAAATTAACACTTATGACAATAAAGTAACAATAATTGCCTTGATACCACTAAAACCGATGTAAAGGCCCTTTTATAATTTCATTAATTTGCATTATAAAAATACCTTGTTAAAATAAACCCGAAGCAAATTAAAGCATTATTCAAAAACGATATAATATTATTATTTTTAATTTATAAAAATATGGCTGGTTTGTATGATTCTGGAATTTAAAAATTATAAAAATGATCTCTTAAATCAAAGTACAATAAAAGATAAATATTAAGGATGGGTTTTATGGCTAATTTTCTAAAAAAAACATTTGGGGCATTAACTCTAGGTTATTTGATACGACAATATCTATTTTGTTTAATATTTGTTGTACCGCTTTTTTGTTTAATCATATTTAAGTTTAAAAATCCTGAAAGTATATATTTAGGTGTATGTATTTTAATACAATGGGGATTATATCCATATTCTAGATTTGTTTATGAAGGTGTTGTGAATTACATAGTTGGGGATAATTTATTTATTGTACGAACAGAATTGTTCTTAATAGTAAAAATATGGACAATGGCGCTGTGTTTTGGTTTTGCTTGGTTACTTGCTCCACTAGGTTTATTATATTTATATTTTCGATCGCCTTAGTTAGATGGATTTACCTTGCTATGCATTATTAAAAATATAAGTAATATAGCAATGATAATTCTGATACTTACTTTATATTGGGCTTTCTTTTTTATCCAAGCATGACTACTCACTAAAATTAGACGTACTTTTTTATAGTATTGCTGTATTAAAAGGTTATATTATGAATTGTTATAAGTTAGCAAGATAAAGCAGATTAACACTTGTAATAACCAAGTAAAAAACTACCAAACTATTACTAGCATAAAACACAATGCTACCAAGAGAGATTTATGAATCAACAAAATACCAATAATTGCCTTGATACGACTCAAACCGATGTAAAACGCTCTTTTATAATTTCAATTATGCATAAATTAGTTCCTTTTTCGATGATTTGGGTAAGTTTAGTTTTAATGTATGGCGTAATATGTATGTACACTAACACTGTTGGACAAGATGAGTTTTACCGTTTTATCTTCTTTTTGCGTAGCCCTTTTATTGTGGTGCTTAATTGTATTGCATTATTTATTAGTGTTTACCATTCAATAGTTTGGTTTAATTTAATACCCAAAGCTTTACCTTGCACAATATTTAATAAAAAATCTAACGCATTATTACTGATTGCGGGACTGTGGATGGTGATGCTAACTGTTTCGATTTTTTTATTTTTATTTGTATTGAAGTGAGTGGTATTGAATTAATGAAAAATCAACAAATTCACGTTAAAAATACTGATGGAAAAGTCATAAAAGGATTATTTGCTTTAGGCGGTACATGGGCTGCAATTTTTTTACCAGTTGTGCTTGTCATTTTGGCATTTATTATTCCTTTTGGCGATGCAATAACACGTTCTTATATTCTTAAAATAGCCAATAAAGAAATTGGTAAAGTTTTTTTATTTTTGATGATTTCATTACCTATCTGGTGTGGATTACAACAAATTTTATCCATTTTACACGAGCGTAAAATCTATCCTAAACGTGAAAAATTACTGACGTTTGGATTAGCATTAGCATGGACATTACATGCTATTTATATATTGTTTATTCGAATGTAAGAGATATTTTTTTGAATTGTAAGAACAACGGCAAAAATACACAAAACGTTATCAATCAAATCACGTTTTGTGTATTTTAAAGACTAATAATAAGTAAGTTCGCGGGTAATAGTTGTCTGTTTACCACCGTTATTATTTTTAATTTTAATTGCTGTTAGCCAATCGTTTTTTTCATTAAAGGTTGAAAAATTAGTTACATAATGAGCCGCTTCTTTGCCTGATGACAAATAAGTAGCTTCAATGGTTGTTAATCGATGATGACCATTATCATATTGATACGAAAAATCACTCTCATTTCTCATATTATTACTAAATTGATACAACACTTTGGTTAACTGTTGCTCTTGATATCCAAATGTATAAATTGAAGCCCCTTTTTGTTCTTTACCTGTATAGTTACCATTCTCATCAGTTTCTTTAAGCAGCCATTGTACATTTTTATTGATAAGACAATTATTACTGTCGTATACATAATTATCTGTTTCAAAAAAGACAAAATCGGTCGCTTTTTTAGTTTGCTGTGATACGACAATTTTGCCTTGTTCATCGGTATTAAATTGGATAATGCTGTTAGTTTTATCTTCTACATCTTCAATGATATTTTCCCAACCAGATTTATTTTTTTGTAGGTGTTCCGAGTAAATACGGGTATTTTTATCTGAATAAAGATCATAATGGCTTTGTGTGATAAGTCCGTTAGAAGCATATTCTAGTTCGTGCTTAGCTGTAGAGCTGTTAGCATCCGTTCCCAATTTGGTAGTTGAAGTCCGAATCTCTTGTTTAATATTTCTTACTGGTGAGTCAATATAATCGAGGATTTGAAAGATATAGTTATTTGCCTCAACTATATTCTGAATAGGATTATCACTACAGGTTATCGCCATGGCATTTATTGGAATTATTGATAAGCAAGGGGTTAATAAAAAAGGTAGTATTCGTTTTTGCATAATAAACCTGCTAAATAGATTGGTATATTGACTTATTAACAATGGTTTTATTATAAACCATTGTTAAATTATTGCGTTGCATATTTATTTTCTACGCATTAACAGGGCATCTTCCCAACTGACCTCTCTATCTTTTTTCTTATCTTGCTGTAGATCTTGTTGAGATTCATCCTTATGAGTAAATTGCTCTGTTTTGTCAATTTTATCTTTATGTATCATAGTGTTACTTTTCTTTCGAGGTGGCTTATCTAAAAATGAAAGTAATGCTTTTGTATATTCATCTTCAGGAGAATAGAAGATCTTCTCACGTGAGCCTTGCTCAATAATACTACCATCTTTCATAACAACCACTTGGTGACACATAGTGTAAACCAACGCTAAATCATGGCTAATAAACAAATAACTAAGCTGATGCTTTTCTTGCAATGATTTCAGTAAATTAATAATTTGTTTTTGAATAGTATGATCCAACGATGAAGTAGGTTCGTCTAAAATCAATAATTCTGGTTGTAAAATTAACGCGCGAGCAATCGCTATTCTTTGGCGCTGACCGCCAGAAAACTCAGTTGGGTAGCGATAACGCATATCTGGATCAAGCCCAACTTCTTGCATAATATCGATTACTGCTTGTTCACGCTGAACTTTGTTTAATTTTTTATGAGTCATTAATCCTTCACTAATAATTTGTTCAACATTGAGGCGAGGATTAAGCGAAGAGAACGGATCTTGAAATACTACTTGGATACGGCTTCGAAATGGTAATAATTTTTTACCAGTTAAATTTTGTATCGGATGGCTGTCAAATACAATTTTGCCCTGTGATTTAATCAATCGTAGAATAGCTAGTGCTGTAGTGCTTTTACCCGATCCTGACTCACCTACAATGCCAACCGTTTCACCTTGGTGTACAGCAAACCCAATATTGTTGATAATTTTCTTCTTTTGGCTGCTAAATAAACGTTTTTTGGTAATGACTTCAACATTAAGGTGATTAACATTAAGTAATATTCCAGGTGAATCGGGCAATGGTACAGGTTCACCTTTTGGCTCTGAATTCAATAGTGTTTGAGTATATTCATGCTGTGGACGTAAAAAGACACGCTGTTTATTATTGTATTCAATAATTTGGCCCTGTTGCATAACAGCCACTTTATCAGCAAGCTTTTTAACAATACCAAGGTTATGCGAAATAAAAAGCATACTCATATTGAGTTCTTTCTTTAACTCTTTTAGTAACTGAATAATTTGTGCCTGTACAGATACATCTAGTGCTGTTGTCGGTTCGTCAGCAATAAGTAACTTTGGATGCGTTAATATTGCCATAGCAATCATTACTCGCTGCCTTTCGCCACCAGATAGTTGATGAGGATAAGCTGATAATTTACTTTTTGGTTCCTTAATGCCTACACGATCAAGGTATTGTAAAATTTCGCCACGAGCTTGATTACGCTTCATTCCTCGATGTAACGCCAGCACTTCATAAAGTTGCTTTTCAACTGTATGTAGAGGATTTAATGACACCATCGGTTCTTGGAAGATCATGCTAATTTCATTGCCACGAACTTTACGAAGTTCTTTATCTGGCGCATGTAATAATGATTTTCCTTCAAACAAAATATCACCAGTAGGGTATACCACTTGTTCTTTACGTAGTAGTCGTAAAATTGATAATGCGGTAATGCTTTTCCCTGAGCCTGACTCTCCCACTAAAGCAAGTGTTTCTTGCTCATTAATATCAAAACTAACATTACTTACTACTTGCGATAGTAAATGCGTACCACGTTTAAATGCAACACTTAAATCCTGAACGGATAATAAAGGAGAACTCATTAATACACTCCTTTGTTTGGATCAAATGCATCTCTTACTGCTTCACCAATAAAAATAAGCAGTGACAGTAAAGTTGCAATAACTAAAAATGAACTGATGCCAAGCCAAGGAGCTTGTAAATTGTTTTTACCTTGTAGTAATAATCGTCCTAGTGATGGCGAATCAATCGGTAAACCAAAACCTAAAAAATCTAGCGCTGTTAGTGTTGTTATCGAGCCACAAAGTATAAAAGGTAAAAAGGTTAATGTTGCCACCATGGCATTAGGCAAGATATGACGAAACATAATTTTAGTATCACTAACTCCCATTGCTTTAGCTGCACGAATATAATCAAAATTGCGAGTACGCAAAAATTCAGTACGCACAACACCTACTAAAGCCATCCAACCAAATAATACGGTAATACCTAATAACCACCAAAAATTAAGCGGTAAAATACTGGCTAACAGAATAATAACAAATAGCTCTGGTAACCCACTCCATATTTCTATGAAACGTTGACCGATTAGATCAATTTTACCTCCATAATAGCCTTGTATAGCCCCAAAAATGACACCAATAATTGAAGTGAAAATCGTCAAGAAAATCGCAAAAAACATAGATATGCGAAAACCATATAAAATATTGGCTAATACATCGAAACCTGCATCGGTGGTGCCTAACCAATGTGATGCCGAAGGCGGCGTTGGAAACGCGTTTGATGTATCATAAATTAATGTATTGTAGCTATAACGAAATGGCGCCCATAAAATCCAGCCATTAGCTTCTATTTTATTTTGTACAGCAGGATCAAGAAAGTTGGTTTGCGTGGCTAATTGTCCACCAAATTCCGTTTCTGGATAAAAATGAAAAATCGGCGAATAGTAATTATCCTGATATTTAATAAAAATTGGTCTATCGTTAACAATAAAATCAGCAAATAAGCTAATCACAAAACAGATCATAAATAACCAAAGTGAATAATAACCACGACGATTCTGTTTAAATCGTTGCCAACGCTGTTGATTAATAGAGTAATGGGTGGTCATTAGTTGCGAGCCTCAAAGTCAATACGTGGGTCAATCATCATATAAGATAAATCAGATAATAATTTAGTAATAAGGCTGATTAATGTAAAAATATACAATGAACCAAAAATCACAGGGTAATCACGTTGTATAATTGCCTCATATCCCAATAGCCCAAGTCCATTAAGCGAAAAGATAATTTCAATCAATAATGAACCAGTAAATAAAATACCAACAAAAGCTGCAGGAAAGCCCGATACAATCAGTAATGTTGCATTGCGAAAAACATGTTTATATAAAATTTTTCTTTCACTTAATCCTTTAGCACGTGCGGTTATTACATATTGTTTGCGGATTTCATCTAAAAATGAATTTTTAGTTAGCATGGTGAGTGATGCAAAACCGCCAATGACCATTGCAATAGTGGGTAAACAGATATGCCATGCGTAGTCTTTTATTTTGCCCCAAAAATCGAGTTGATCAAAATGGTTCGATATTAGCCCACGTAGAGGAAAAATATCCCAATAACTACCGCCAGCAAATAATACAATAAATAAAACTGCCAATAAAAAAGCAGGTATCGCATAGCCAATAATAATTAAGGTACTTGACCAAAAATCAAATGCAGAGCCATCCTTCACTGCTTTGCGAATGCCTAACGGGATTGAAATTAGATAAACAATCAAAGTACTCCATAATCCTAATGAAATTGAAACAGGTAAACTTTTGGCAATTAAACCTAGTACCGATTCACTTTTAAAAAAACTATTACCAAAATCAAATAATATATATTTCTTTAGTGTTTCGATATAACGTTCAAATATCGGTTTATCAAAGCCGTACTGCTTTTCTATCATTGCGACAACTTGGGGATCAAGACCGCGTGAACCGCGATAATTTGATTCATTTTTATATTGCTGCACTGGCGTAGATGAGCCACCACTCCCAGGCAATAGCCCTTGCCCTGCTTGCGGTCCGTTTTCAATCATAGCAAGCGCCTGATCAACGGGTCCACCTGGCGCAACTTGTACAATAAAAAAGTTGATAGTTAAAATCACAAACAATGTTGGAATAATCAGCAACAGTCGACGAATAAGGTAATTGATCATATTAATGTTTCCGATTTTTAGGTAGGCTAGCTGCTTTGTTTGCATCATACCACCAACTATCAACTCCGATTGCATAAGTAGGTTGTATAGCTGGTTGCCCAAATTTATTCCAGTATGCATAATACGTTTTACTGTTATACCACATTGGAATCATTGGATATTCTTGCGTTAAAATCCGATCAAGCGCTCGTCCTAGCGGGACTAACTCTTCTTGATTATCCACATGTTTGGTGATTTCAGCAATAATGGCATCAATAGCCTTATTATGCAAACCCGAAGCATTCCATGATGAGTTAAGATACTCGCTTCCCCAAAGCACTAGCAAATTAGAGCTTGGGTAATTTACGGCATAATAATCACGTGCAACCATATCATAATCACGTTCACGAACACGTCGTAATTGTTGTGCTGAATCTAGCAAGGTAATATTCATGGTGATCCCCAAACGTGCTAAATTTTGTTGAAAGGGAATGGCATATTTAATATCACTACCGAGGTAACTGATCAGTTCAAATTCAAATGGTTGCTGTGTTTTAGTGTTAATCAGCTTACCGTCTTTAACTTCCCAGCCCGCTTGTTTTAATAATTCTGCTGCCTTTAATAAATTATCACGATTAAAGCCCTGACCATCACTTTTTGGCACATAATAGGCATTGCCGAAAGCACGCTTTGGAATAATATCTTTATAAGCATTAAGCCATTTTAATTCTTGCTCACTAGGTGTGCCGATTGCGGCATAAATGGTATTTTCAAAAAAACTATAAGGTCTTTTGTAACTGTCATAATAAAAGGCATGATTTAGCCATTCAAAATCAAATGCCAAGGTAATGGCTTCACGAACTTTAATATCTTTAAATAGATCTTTTTGTAAATTAAACGCAAGCCATCTAGTGTCGGTAGCTGTTTGAACTGGTTTTTCTTGTTTAATAATATGGTTAGAATCAAAATATCTACCTTGATATTGAGTAAACCAGTTTTTAGGTTGATCTTCAGCACGCAAATCATATTCGCCAGCTTTAAAGGCTTCTAGCGAAACGTTATCATCCATATAATAATCAATACGTTTTTCGTCAAAATTATCTAAGCCTTTATTAATAGGTAAATTACGTGCCCAATAATTCGGATTACGTCGATAAACAACATATTGCCCTAATTTATATTCGCTAATGTAGTATGGACCACTACCAACTGGTGGTGTAGTTAGTGGTTCAGAAAGATCATGATCTTTCCAAAAATGTTTCGGCATAACTCGCATACTACCAACGAATGAAAAGAGTTTTTCCCGATCGGAATCGGGAATATCAACACGCACATGGTGATCATCTATTGCCTTAACTGTAATGCCTTTATTATAAACACGATACTGAGGCACGCCTTCGGTCATAAATTTGTGAAAGGTAAACTCAACATCATGGGCTGTTATTGGTTTCTCATCTTGAAAACGAGCGTTGGAATTAATAGTAACCTCAGCCCAACGATAACTATCAGAATAAGTTATTGATGTCGCAATAAGTGGATAAAAACTAGTAATATCATCAGCCGTATTGGTAAAAAGCGTGTCATATAACGCTCCCGAATTTCGCTCAGGTGCTCCACGGCTAGCATAGCGATTCAAATTATCAAAAGAGCCAACTTCAGCCAGTTTAATTACTCCACCTTTAGGTGCATTAGGATTTACATAATCAACATGTTGGAAGTCAACATGATACTTTGGTTGACCTGAAAGTGAAAAGATGGTTTTGTGGTAAATTACCTCACGTTTTTCAGTAGGAATAACGATATCAATTTGTTTATCCTGAGATGATTGAACAGGAATATTAACATCGATTTCTTCCTCAGTTTGAGGTGAAATTGTTTGCGGTAAAATTTGTTGTTCTTCATCGGCAAAAGCAGGTGCAGAACAAATGGCTATACCACTTAGGCAACTCAAGATGAATAATATTTTTGTAGGTTGTTTAATTCGACTAATCATCCTAATTCCGTTCCTGCTTTTATTTAACAATAACATGTTTATATTACTTTTTATTTATTATTAACAAATTCAAATCATTTAAGACAATCATCATCGCCTAGCTAGGGTGTCTATTTTGCCAAACTTCAACTAAATGAGCAAAAACTAATTAATAAAGTTTATATAAAATGATAATGTTAGCGAAAAGCATACCGTTATTTTTAGATTAAACAAGCTATATTGAATCAATTATACATTTTATATTTTTCAATATGATTAACTATGCCTTACATAAATTGGGATATATTGACAGCTATCTTTTTGTGAAAAAGTTTCAGGTAACTATACGTTTCAGTATAAATATCTTGAAAATAGATAAGAAATCAAAAAAACGATTATCATTGTTCAATTGAAAAGTTGGATGTACTTACCACTCATAAAAGAAATATTACGTATTGTTGGCTAAACTCAAAATATGATTTATTACCGTTTTTGCTTGATGACTGTTTTTCCAACAAGTTGAACCTGATAATAACGTACTTTTGTTAAGAATTTCATCTAAACTAGCATTACGCAATTTATCGAAAGAATCGAAGTGCATATCTTCAAGTCTTTCAATAATTTTGGCATCCACGAATTTAAGCTCCATCAACTGCTGTCGTTCTGATTCTGAAAAGGCAATATTATTCCCATTACGTTATATTAAATATGCTTTTAAAATAATGTATTTTTGTAGCTTTTTTAAGTAGGCGCCTATTAATATTTTATAGGCATAATGCTTTGTTATTAATAGATTTTATCGAGATTATATCATAACAACATTTTTATGCCTTTTCTTTTTATTACAAACTCAAGATCTTTTAATTACCTTGAAGAATTGCTAATAAATCCTCCGAAGTTTTAACTGCGTGAATTCGTGTTAGCGTATCTTCAGCAATTACAGCTCGGGTTAGTTGACGTAAAATATCTAAATGTTCATTGGCTTTTGCAGCAATACCAATGACAACATAAGCTATATTATTATCTTCGTCCCAATTGATTCCTTCAGGATAATATATGATTTTGATTCCAGTTTGGATAACACTATCACGTTTTTCCGTTGTGCCGTGTGGAATGGCGATTCCGTTACCTAAAAAAGTTGAAATTTGGTTATCACGATCAAACATTGCTTGGGTATAGTCATCTTTGACTAACTTAGCTTGGATCATCTTTTCTGATACATGTTTAATTGCTTCTTTTTTAGAATAGGATCCAGTTACGATTGAAATATCATGTACTGTCAAATTTAATGTGCTCATTTCTATTCCTTACTAAAATGAATATACCGAAATAAATCGGTATATTTCTTGATTGATTAAACTGATTTTTTGGCAACTAATTGTCGATTTTGATGAATACGTACTAAACCTAATAAAATAGCGCCAACTAGTGCTCCTACGAAGATACAGCCTACCCATAAAAATGGTTTATTAACCAATGGCAGAACTAAAAATCCTCCATGTGGCGCTGGAACTTGAATTTGACATATGAATGTCAATACTGATGCAATTGCAGAAGATAACATCATAATTGGAATTACTCGCAAAGGATCCTTAGCCGCAAATGGGATTGCACCTTCTGTAATGTGTGTCGAACCTAAAACATAGTTAACAAGTCCAGCAGCACGTTCTTCTTCTGTGAAAGCTTTGCTGCGGAAAATAGTGGTAGAGAATGCAATAACAAAGGGTGGTACTATACAAGCAGCAGACACACCTGCCATGAAATAGAAATTTCCTTCACCTAACAACATAGTGCCAGTAACATACGCTGCTTTATTAACAGGACCACCAAAGTCAAACGAACACATTGCTCCAATAACAATACCGAGTAAAACAGGATTTGCAGATTGTAATGATTCAAGGAAAGATTTCATTCCATTATTAATACTTGCAATTGGACCACCAAGTAAAAACATACCTGCACCGATAACAAATACACCAATTAATGGCATAATAAAAATCGATTTAAGTCCTTCAAATGAACGAGGTAATCCATCTAACATTTTTTTGACATAAAGCATTAAATAGCCTGCTGCAAAGCCAGCTATAATTCCGCCTAAGAATCCTGCACCAGTAATGTTGGCAATTAAGCCACCAACAAAACCAGCCACCATACCAGGTTTTCCACCTATTGAATAGGCAATAAATCCAGTAAAGATTGGTACCATTATGCCAAATGCTTGCCCACCTATTTTCATTAACAATGCAGCAAATTCATTATATTGGGCATTATTAGGGTCGGCTGAATAGATTCCCCATAAAAAAGATAAAGCAATTAGTACTCCACCAGCGACAACAAATGGTAGCATGTTTGACACACCACTCATTAAGTGCTTATAGATTTGGCGTCCAATCGATTCTTTTACTTCTACTTGGTTTGATGAAACTGTGTTATTAGTGCTATTTTGGGCGCCTTTACGAACAGGAACTGTACCTGACATAATTTTTTCGATTAGTGCTGCAGCCTTATGGATACCGTCTTTAACCGGTACTTCAACCACGGGTAAACCATTAAAGCGATCTGGATTGACATCTTTATCTGCTGCAATAACAACGCCAATTGCATTGACAATATCAGCATCAGTAATGGCGTTATCAATACCACCTGCACCATTGGTTTCCACTTTTATTTCGACTCCAGCCTTTTGGGCCGCTGATTTTAAGGCCTCTTCAGCCATATAAGTATGCGCGATACCGGTTGGGCAGCCTGTAACGGCTAATATTTTTTTCATAACAATCTCCTTTACTTGATTAGGGTAACTTCAAGTTGATCCATATAAATATTGATTTTATTTAGTAAACCTAATCCGTCTGATTCTGCAACGTTAGCGCCTGTTGCTGATGCCTTTTTTATGGCTTTTTCAATATGTTGTTGTTCAGGTAGCCATTCACTAAGAAAAGCTGCTAGTGACGCATCACCGGCACAAGCCGAGCTAATTAATTTGATTTTTACAGCATTGCAAAACCAAATATTTGTCCCATTAGAAAAGTAAAGCCCTTTAGCGCCCATGGTTAATAAAATATTTCTCGCTCCTTGCGCATGAATATTTTCTAATGCAGCGATGACTTGTGGTTTTGTTTTCGTTTCAAAGCCAAAAATCTCTTTTACTTCATCATCATTAGGTTTAATTAATAGTGGTTTATAGGAGAGTAAATCACTTAATTTTGGGTGACTAATATCAAGGATAACTTGAATATTTTTTTTGTTGCATAAATTTAAAATAGCCTCGTAATATTCAGATTCAATATTATTTGGCAAGCTACCACTGATGACTAAATAACTATTGTTAACCAGTGATTCAATAATAGTTAGCATTTCTGTTTTTTTATCATTAGGTATAAACGGACCTTTACTGACTAATTTATATTCGTTTTCATTATCATTGATAAAAACATTAATACGCGTGATATCATCAATAAAACAGGGTTTTGTCTTGACCTGTATTTTCGTTAGTTCATCAATAATATATTTACCAGAAAATCCGCCAAAGAATCCTAATGCACAAGTGGGGCTATCAAATTTATGCAATACGATTGAAACATTGACTCCTTTGCCATTCGGGCTATATTCAGTATGAGAGGTTCGATTAACTGCATTAGGGTTAAGCCCTTGACAATGAATATTCATATCGATTGCAGTGTTAAGTGTTAATGTATAGATCATTATCTTGGCCTCTATAATTTGCCTGCACATCCACATGTTGTAATAATTTTTTTGACAATGTCTTTCATTGCTGCTTTTGCAGGTTTCATATAATGGCGGGGATCATTGGCATCGGGATGTTCAATAAAGTATTGTTTTAATGCATCTGAAAATGCAATTTTTAATTCTGTCGCAACATTTACTTTACAAATTCCACGCTTAATACACTCACGCACGTCTTTCTCTGGAACACCCGAAGCGCCATGTAATACGAGAGGAATATCAACCATTGAGCGAATTTCTGATAAACGATCAAAATCCAGTTTTGGCTCTGATTTATAAAGACCATGTGCTGTACCAATGGCGATAGCGAGGGAGTCAATTCCTGTTTTTTCAATAAAATCTAAAGCTTGTTTTGGATTAGTATATAAAGCATCTTTATCATTAACGATTAAATCATCTTCAACGCCACCAAGGCGACCTAATTCAGCTTCAACACTAACATCGTAACGGTGAGCATATTCAACTACTTGTTTGACAATGGCGATATTTTCTTCATATGGAAAATGGGATCCATCAATCATGACCGATCTTACTCCAGCATTAATTTTACTGGTGATATCGTTATATTCTTCGTGATGATCTAAATGGACAGCTAATGGAATGTTATGCTTTTTTGATAAAGCATTTGCTATAGCAAGTATATTTTCTGTTTCTGCATAACTGTATGTACCAGGTGTACCAGCCAAAATAACGGGCGATTGTAATTCTGTTGCTGTTTCAACAACGACCTGCATAGTTTCTAAGTTATGGATATTAAAGGCAGGCACAGCATAATGTTCTGTTTGAGCCTTTTTTAGCATGTTATTACTTGAAATAATAGTCATATAACTTCTCCTTAATAATCTAATTCACTTTGTATTATGTTAGTAACTTTTGTTTTGAAAATTATTTCCATTAATTATGATTTCAAAACGAAAGTTAAGCTAGTAATAATCGCGTGAGTTAGATCACAAAAATTAACATTACTTTTAAAACGAAATAAAAAAGATTGATAAATTTTCGTTTTGATAGTTAACATGTATATGTAAAACGCTGTGGGATAAAAAATGTTAATTATTAATGGTATGATTTATAAGATAAAATTCTAATCATAGTTTGATGTTGACCTAATATATGATTAATTCTATTATCACTATCCTTAATTTTTATCTATGGCGTAGGAAATAAAATTGGCTAGAGCATCTTCAGGTTTATTAAAACGACGATTACAAATTGCAGAAATTGTTCGTAAGCAAGGTGAAGTTAAAGTTGATGAATTATCTGAATTGCTTCAGGTCTCAAATGTGACTATTCGTCAAGATTTAACTTATTTAGAGCAGCAAGGATATTTAAAGCGTTCTTTTGGTGGTGCAATTTATGTTACCCCTGAAGGTGTGTTTAATCAGCTAAGTGTTAATACACCAAGTTATATACAAAGTAATAGTTGTGATATTGAATTAGTTAAAACCTGTTTAAGTTATATTAGTGATGGCGATATATTGTTTTTAAGCCATGGAAATTTGATAAGAAAGTTGATTCCGTTTTTACATTGCAAAAAATCATTAATACTTATTATGAATGACATTAGCAATGCACAATTAGCGAAAGAGTTTACCGATGCTGAAGTAGTGCTTGTTGGTGGAGCCGTACTGGAAGGGAATCTTTTGTTAGATAACAAAATGATCAATTTTATTTTGAACCAATTTTCTATATCGCATTTTGTTATCGAATTAAGTTCAATCAATACTGATAATCAATTGATTATTGAAAGTTTAGAACAGGTTAGAATTTATCAACAAATAATGAAAAAAGCAGCACATACAATTGGCATATTACCGCAACGTATTATTCATAATAATGATAATAGTATTGGAACTTTAGTTGATATTGATATGGTGATGTTATCAAGATCTGCTGTAACCGAGTATCATCAACAATTATTAGATGCTAATTTTGAGCAGCTTATTTCAAATAAATATTGTGTAACTTATCAAAACAAATTGGAGACATAATATGCGTTTTAAAATCTGCACGATAGGCGAACTGCTAGTTGAGTTTTTAGCAAAAGAACAAAATCAGCGTTTCGATCAAGCTGGGGAGTTTATCGGCCCTTTTGTTAGTGGCGCCCCTGCAATATTTGCAGATCAAGTTGCAAAATTAGGTTTTCCTGTTGTTTTTTTTAGTTGTGTAGGAAAAGATATTTTTGGAAAAATGTGCATCCATCGCCTTAAAAGTGATGGTGTCATTATTGATGGTATTACTCCACATAATAAGGCCAATACAGGTAGTGCGTTTGTTACTTATAAAGGTTCTAATGAAAGAGATTTTATTTTTAACATTCCAAATAGTGCATGTGGTTTACTTTCGTTTAACCATATTAATGAAAACTTATTAAGAGATTGTACTCATTTGCATGTAATGGGGTCATCGCTTTATTCATTTCGTGTGATTGATGCTATGAGAAAAGCATTGGATATCATCAAAAGTAAAGGTGGTACAATTTCATTTGATCCTAATCTACGCAAAGAAATGTTTGATATACCAGAAATGGAACAATCTTTCGATTATATTATGGAGTATACCGATATATTTTTACCTAGTGAAAGCGAAGTTAGCTATTTTATTAACAATAATGAAAATGAACAACAAACCATGTTTAAGTTGCTTAAAAAAGGTATTAAACATATTGTGGTAAAAGGGGGGACTAAAGGAGCTAAATATTATGGACTTGATGAACAAGGTCATTTACAAAAACTTCATGCTGATGGATACAAGGTCAACTCGATAGATCCAACTGGTGCGGGAGATTGTTTCGGAGCAACATTTGTCAGTTTAATGTTAGCAGGTTACTCTGTTGAACAAGCCTTACAATATGCTAACGCTAGTGGTGCTTTAGCCGTATCTAAAAAGGGTCCGATGGAAGGAACTTCTACATTAGCTGAACTAAAACATTTCCTTTTTCATACTTCAATTGAATAGTTATTAAAATTAATGTGATTATCGGAATTATAGGCAAAAAAAACCCAATAACAAAAGTTATTGGGAAAACATAAGGAATAGGAAAACAATGAAATAATGCATTGTCGAGACATAGTATGTACTTTTTTTTGAAGAAAGTCTGTAAAGATATGTGAATAATTGATTAAATAGTTCGTATCTATCATGTTAAATAAACGTAAAGGATAAGTTTTTTTAGATAAATATAGGTATTTCAAAATGTTATCTATAAAAACATCTCTAATAACGAATTCAAGAATAACTTGCCATGATCAGTTACCAGCCAGTTTTGTTTATCCTCAATTAAATAGTTCTTTTCAATGGCAATCGCTATTTGTTTTTCAACTGAGTGTAAAGGTAAATAAGTCCGTTGCTCAAATTCATGTTTAGGTGTTGGTTCAAAAAGTCTAAAACGATTCATAAAAAATTCAAAAGGTAATTCCTCTTTTGGAACTGTATAATATTTATCTAAATAACGTCCCTCTAAATATCCTTTTGGGTGACGAGTTTTTATAGTGCGAATAATTTTCCCATCAGGTTGCGTTAATTTACCATGAGCGCCACATCCAATACCTAAATAGTCTCCAAATCGCCAATAATTTAAGTTATGTTGGCATTGGGATCCTTCTTTAGCATAAGCAGAAGTTTCATATTGTTGGTAACCACTTTTAGTTAATAATTGATTACCTTGTTGATAAATTTCCCAAAGTTTATCATCATCAGGTAAAACTGGTGGTTTTGAACCAAATAGCGTATTTGGCTCAATCGTTAATTGATACCAAGATAAATGCGGTGGTGCAATAGCAATGGCTTGTTTTAGGTCATATAGAGCATCATCAATACTTTGATTTGGCAAACCATGCATTAAATCTAAATTAAAACTTCTTAAATTTAATGTTTTGGCAATTTTTCCGGCTGTGATTGCTTCTTTGGGATCATGCACCCGTCCTAATTTAACAAGTTTATCGGTCTGAAAACTTTGCACGCCAATTGATATTCGGTTTATACCTGCTTGTTGATAGCCATTAAATCTTTCTATATCAACAGAATTTGGGTTAGCTTCAATGGTGATTTCGGCATCTTTATGTATTGGGATGATCTCATTTATATTTAATAATAATTTATCAATCAACTCGGCTGAAAATAGACTAGGTGTACCTCCACCGATAAAGATTGAATGAATTGAGCGATTTGAACAGAAAATTGTATCGTTTTGTAGGTCTTTAAGTAAATGCTCTATATAAGATTCATAATTTGGCGTTTTTTTTATGGTATGTGAATTAAAATCGCAATAGGGGCATTTTTGTACGCACCATGGCATATGAATATATAAACTTAATGGGATTTTATACATAAACGTAGTGTTACCTGAAACTTTTTGACAAAAAAATTAGAGTGCTGTTTCACTATTTATAGTGCTTTATTTTACTCCAATTCTTTAAAAAATGCTTTTGCATCTATTATGTTTTTATTATTAACTTAAAAAGTATACAATTATCAATAATTTGTTAAATTTATTATTTAGGAGTAAATATGAGTATATGTAAAGAGATTTTAGATAGTAGCTTATCAGGTGTATCCTTAAGCCCATCAATTAAACAATCAATTTATGGTGAACTGCCAATTTTAGTTATTAATCATAGCACTTGTTGTGCTGCCGTTGCATTACAAGGTGCACACTTATTATTTTGGCAACCATCTACTGAAAAAACACCAGTTGTTTGGCTGAGTAACAAAACAAATTTTAAAAAAGGCGTAGCTATTCGAGGTGGAGTGCCTGTTTGTTGGCCTTGGTTTGGTCAGTTAGGCAATCCTTCTCATGGTTTTGCACGCATTGTCGAATGGACATTAGATTCATGTAAAGAGGACGAGCAAGGCGTTACCCTTGTTTTATCGCTCACTAATAATCCGCAGACAGAATCTTATTGTAGCAAACCTTTCTCGGTATCATTAAATCTTCATCTAGGTAAAACTTGTGAAGTTTCTTTAAGCTGCTCAGCAGATTTTGATGTAACTAGTGCTCTACATACTTATTTTGGAGTTGATAATATTGATAGTGTTGTAGTCAAAGGTTTAGGTGAAGCTTATCAAGAAAGACTTGCTGCTGAAAACAAATCAGCGACTGTAGGCCAATTGACATTTAATCAAGAGGTCGATCGTATTTATACCAATGCAAGTAATCAAATCACTGTTACTGATGGCACTCGAACAATTCAATTAACCAATACTAATGTAAGTGATGTTGTTACTTGGAATCCATGGATAAATAAAGCTAAATCAATGGGAGATTTTGGTGATGATGAGTATAAATCTATGGTTTGTGTCGAAGCAGGTTGTATCACAAAACCATTAAAGTTATTACCGAATAAAAAATCAACTTATGGTTTTAAAATAGAATTGATCTAAGTGTGCATATAATATTCCATATACGTAATCAATATTTTACTGATTTGTAATATGATTAATTGATTGCGTTTAGAGGGATAACACTTTATAATCTCCAACGCTTTTTAAAGTACTAGTTTGATAGCCAATTACTGGGTCGCCTGTAATTGGTTTCTATTTTAAATAATTAAGAGAAATTAATATGTTTACATTCAAAGCTGAAGTTAGAAAAGAGCATGGTAAGGGTGCGAGCCGCCGCCTGCGTCACGCTGGTAAATTCCCAGCCATTATTTATGGTGGAACTGAACCTGCAATCTCTGTTGTGCTTGATCACAACCAAGTTTTTAATATGCAAGAAAAACCAGAATTTTATTCTGAAGTGTTAACTATTGAAGTTGACGGAAAAGCAGTTAAAGTAAAAGTGCAAGCAGTACAACGTCATGCATTTAAACCAAAATTAGTTCATATGGATTTTGTACGAGCATAATTTGCTTATTGGGAAATTACCCAATAACTTGTTTCAAGCAAAAGGTCACCCAGAGGTGGCCTTTTTGTTTTAGAGTAAACAAAGGATAATGCCTATTACTATGATTTATCCTATTAATCGGGTGTACACCAACCATTCAACATAATAGAATAATTACATTATACCATCGTAGGAGAAAACCATGTCTGATATCCCAGCTTGCGATTTAGTTATTTTTGGTGCTAAAGGGGATTTGACAAGACGTAAATTATTACCGTCTTTATATCAATTAGAAAAGTACGGAAAGCTACCTGAACAAACAAAGATTTTAGGCGTAGGGCGCGCTGATTGGGATCATGCCGCTTATTGTGAGGTAGCAAAAGAAGCGCTAATCTCGTTTATGCCAGAACCGTTAGACGATAATATTTGGCAACGATTTAGCCAACGATTGGACTTTCATAAATTAGATGTTAATGATAGTGCTGGTTTTGAAGGATTGAAAAATAAACTTGATTTGAATCATCCAGCTATTTTCTATTTTGCAATGCACCCGGGTGCTTTTGGGACTATTTGTCAAGGTTTAGCTGCTGCAGGATTAAATCAATCGCAAAACCGCATTGTGATGGAAAAACCACTTGGAACAGATCTCAAGTCATCTCAAGAAATCAATGATTCAGTGGCTAAATTCTTTAGTGAGTCGCAAGTTTATCGTATTGATCATTACTTAGGTAAAGAATCAGTATTAAACCTATTAGCCTTACGATTTGCTAATACAGTGTTTGCATCATTTTGGGATCGTAATTCTATTGATCATGTTGAAATTACGGTAGCTGAACAAGTAGGTATTGAAGGCCGTTGGGGATATTTTGATAAAGCCGGTCAAATGCGTGATATGGTACAAAACCATTTATTACAAATATTAACCATGATTGCCATGTCCCCACCTGCTAATCTTGAAGATGATAGCTTGCGTAATGAAAAAATAGCAGTACTTAATGCGCTTAGACCAATTAACAAATCCAATATTCGTGAAAAAGTAGTTCGAGGGCAATATACAGCAGGTTTTGTTAATGGTGTTAATGTGCCAGGCTATTTAGAAGAAGATGGCGCAAACCCAAAAAGTAATACCGAAACATTTGTTGCAATTCGAGTTGATATTGATAACTGGCGCTGGGCAGGTGTTCCTTTTTATTTACGTACTGGTAAGCGCTTACCAAGTAAATGTTCTGAAGTTGTAGTTTATTTCAAACCATTACCGCTTAATTTATTTAGTGAATTTTATCCAGAATTGCCACAAAATAAATTGACGATTCGTTTACAACCTGATGAAGGTATGGATATTGAAATCCTAAATAAAGTACCAGGGTTGGATAGTAATCATAATTTACAAACCACTAAACTTGACTTAAGTTTCAGCGAAACTTTTCACCAACAAAGTGCTGATGCTTATGAGCGTTTATTACTTGAAGTTATGCGTGGTCGCCAAGCATTATTTGTTCATCGTGATGAAGTTGAAGCAGCATGGAAATGGGTTGATTCAATTATTAGTGCATGGGAAACAGAAAAAGAACCACCAAAAACTTATCAAGCCGGAACTTGGGGACCAGTCGCATCCGTTGCCTTAATCACTAAAGATGGGCATTCATGGCACGAATTTGAATAAAGGAAAAATAACTATGTTTACGTTAAATAAATATCAAAATAGTCAATTATTGATCGAAGATTTAACCTCACATATCGTCAATGAATTAAAACAGGCCATTGTACAAAAAGGACATGCTTCAATTGCGGTTTCTGGTGGTAAAACACCTATTCCATTATTTGTTTCACTAAGTCAACAAAATATAGAATGGAGCCGAGTTTTTATTACGTTGGTGGATGATAGATGGGTTGATGATACTGATGATGCTAGTAACGAAAAGTTAGTGAACACTTATCTATTACAAAATAATGCTAAATTGGCTAATTTTGTTGGTTTAAAAAACAGTTGTAATAATCCATTTGATGGTGCAGAAGTTACAGATAAACTTTTAGATAAAATTCCGATGCCATTTGATGTAATTGTTTTAGGTATGGGAGAAGATGGGCATACTGCCTCATTATTCCCAGGCGCAGCTAATTTGGCTAACGGTTTAGATATGAAATCTGGACGGAAAGTTGTTGGTATGACACCATTAACAGCACCACTAGATCGTATTACATTAACATTGCCAGCTATTTTAAATAGCAAAAATATCTACCTACATTTAGTTGGTGAAAGCAAATTGTGTGTATTAGAACAAGCCGAAAAAAATAATGATGTTAATCAAATGCCTATTCGTGCTGTTTTGCAGCAAGATAAAGTTAATATAACTGGGTTTTGGACCGTATCTTAAATTTTCCTCATTTTTTTGCCGACTTACGTCGGCAAATCCCCCCTCCTTAATTTTCTTATACCAGCAATTTATTTTCTACATAAAAACCTAGAAGATGCTTTTAAATCATTTATAAATTAATTATTCAAATACCTATTAATTTATTAAATTTTGTGGTAAAAAGTGGGGTTAAGTGGTAAAAATGGGTGTTTTTATTAATATGTTGATTTTTATTAATTAAAATTTAAATAAATTATAAAGAAAAATACTTTTATGTTTAGTGGTGCAATTTCAATTAGTTTAGATAATAAAGGACGGTTAGCTATTCCTACTCGCTACCGTGAATCTTTATCTGAAGGTATGGTTTGCACAATTGGTTTATACGACCCATGCTTGACACTTTATTCAATGTCCGAATGGAAATGTATTGAACAGCAACTTGCAACATTATCAACCATTGTTGAAACTGAACGTAGAATAAAAAGATTGTTATTGGGGTATGCAACTGAGTGCCTAATGGATAATTCTGGACGAATTTTATTGTCACCTACATTGCGTACTTATGCAAAATTAGAAAAAAATATAATGTTTGTTGGTCAATCTAATAAATTTGAAATTTGGGATGAGGCAAGTTGGTATCAACAAATTAATGATGATATTACCGCATTATCAAGCGATATTGAAAACTTATCAGATAATTTGAAAAGTTTAACTATTTAATAAGAGTGAAGATTGATGGATTATCAACATACGACGGTTTTATTAAACGAAGCTGTGAATGCATTAAATATAAAAAAAGATGGCATTTATGTTGATGGTACCTTTGGACGAGGAGGCCATTCTCGTTTAATACTTGAACAACTTGGAGCACAAGGACGATTGATTGCTATTGATCGTGATGAGCGTGCAGAGCAAACTGCGTTACAGATAATAGATCCTCGATTTACTTTTATTCGTGGTGAATTTTCTAATTTATACCGATATATTGAAGAGTTAGAATTATTGGGCGAAATTGATGGTGTCTTGTTAGATCTAGGTGTTTCATCACCACAACTTGATGATCCTGACAGGGGATTCTCTTTTATGCGTGATGGACCTCTTGATATGCGTATGAATACTAGCCAAGGTTTAACTGCAAGTGAATGGTTACTTAGCAGTGATGAAGACGATATTTCATGGGTATTAAAGACATTTGGTGAAGAGAAATTTGCCAAACGTATTGCTCGATCGATTGTCGAGCAGAATAAAATCTCGCCGATTACTCGTACCTTAGAGTTGGCTAATTTAATTGAAAAAGCTATACCAAGAAAGGATAAAAATAAGCATCCAGCTACACGTAGTTTTCAGGCTATTCGTATTTATATTAATAGTGAATTGGAAGAAGTCGAGCAAGTGCTAAATAGTTGTTTATCAGTGCTTGCCAATCAAGGAAGATTAGCGGTTATTAGCTTTCATTCTTTAGAAGATAGGATTGTAAAACAATTTATTAGTAAACAGAGTAAAGGTCCAGATTTACCAACACGATTACCATTAACTGAACAACAAATTAAACAATATGGTAGTGCTAAATTAAAATCACTTGGCAAAATTAAACCAAATACTATTGAAATTAATAATAACCCGCGCTCCCGAAGCGCAATATTAAGGGTAGCAGAAAGGAAAAATGAATAACCAAGACAATGATTTTTTTCTAGATAAAACTTATATTGATAAAAATTTTCAAAAAAGACCGAGTAAAAGCTTGTTTGGTGTAATTATTGGGGATTTATTTAGGCATCAAAAAATTTCATTGTTATTACTTGTGATGATTATTATTTCTGCTGGTGCAGTATTAATAACAACGCAACAAATTCGTAAACAGTTATTTGAACGTGAGCAACTTTTATTAGAACAAGATGTGTTAGAAAGCGAATGGCGGAATTTAGTTATTGAAGAAAATGTACTTGCTGATCCAAAACGTGTCGAAGAGAAAGCTAAAAATCAATTAGGTATGTCTTATGTGACACAGCAAAATGAAACAGTCATTGTAATAAAGAGTAAATAATGAAACCTGCCACTAAATATAAAAAAAATAAAACTAAAAAGGTTGCAAAAACAAATAAAAATAATAGGTTAAATGGTAAAAGACAGTTTTTTACACCGAATCGTTTTTATATTATATATGGACTTATTATTTTAGCGATTATTTGTCTTATGGCTCGAATGGCATTATTGCAAATTATTGAACCAGATAAACTGATTGCTGAAGGTAATAAGCGCTCACTTCGTCACCAAGAAATTGATGCACCAAGAGCCATGATCACCGATCGTAATGGGCGTGCGTTAGCAGTAAGTGTACCGATGTTTGATGTTTGGGCAGATCCTAAAATTGTTGTGCAAAAAGGTGGTGTTAAAGCTGATGATATTAGATGGCAAGGATTAGCACAAACGTTGAATATTCCAATGTCAACGCTAAAGCAAAAATTAAACAACCCATCAATGAGATTTGTTTATTTGTCTAAGCAAGTAACGCCAACAATATCTGACTATTTAAAAAAACTAAAGTTACCGGGGATATCGTTTGCTAAAACATCTAAACGTTATTACCCTGCGGCAGAAAATATAGCTCAATTAATTGGTTTAACAGATATTGATGCAAATGGTGCTGAGAAAGGTTCTGAAGGTATTGAAAAAAGCTTTAATAAATGGTTAATAGGTGAATCGGGGCAAAGAGTTGTAAGACGTGATCGAGTAGGTCGTGTTATTGAAGAATTAGAACGGACAGAAACAGAAACAGCATCAGATTTAATATTAAGTATAGATGAGCGTTTACAATCACTAGTTTATAGCGAACTTAGTCAAGCGGTTCAATTTAACAAAGCAGACAGTGGAACAGCTGTATTGGTTGATGTGCATAGTGGTGAGATTTTAGCGATGGCAACCAGTCCATCTTATAATCCAAATAATCGCTCATCAATTGATTATAATTTATTGAGAAATAGAGCTGTTACTGATGCGTTTGAACCAGGCTCTACGGTTAAACCGCTAGTTGTAATGGCTGCCTTAGAAAAGAAAATTGCTAACTTAAATACTATTATCGATACTAGACCTTTTTATGTTAATCGTTATGAAATTAAAGATGTGTCATATCAAAAAACACTTAATTTGGCAGGTATCTTAGAAAAATCAAGTAATGTTGGAGTAAGTAAGCTAGCTTTACAAATGCAACAGGATGATCTTGTAGAATTCTATAGTCGATTTGGATTAGGTCAACCAACGGAATTAGGCTTAGGTGGTGAAGTTAGTGGTTCAATTGCAGCCGATAGAACCAGAAAATGGGCTGATATTGAGCGAGCAACATTTGCGTTTGGATATGGATTAACTGTTACCCCATTACAGTTAGCAAGAGCTTATGCAACTATCGGTAGTTATGGAATTTACCGACCTGTATCAATTTTAAAAGTCACAGAACCTGTTAAGGGTAAACGTGTAGTTTCTGAAAAAGATGCTAAAACAGTTGTTCAATTAATGGAGGCTGTAGCTGTTACTGGTGGAGGAACTAAAGCATCGGTTCCTGGTTATAGTGTTGGAGTTAAAACAGGAACAGCGAAAAAATTATCTGGTGGACGGTATGTTAATCAATATTTAGCTTATACCGCAGGTATCGCTCCAGCAACAGCACCAAAGTATTCACTAGTTGTTGTTATTGATAATCCTAAAGCTGGCCAATATTATGGTGGTTCAGTTTCTGCGCCTGTTTTCAGTCGCATTATGGGCGGTGTGCTTAGAACGATGAATGTAAAACCTGATCGCCAAGTTGATGGGCAAATGATTATTTATTAGTAGGTGAAAATGCTAGCAACAAACTCGTTTAAAACATTATTGGAATTATTAGGTGGAAGATGTAATTTAAAATTAGATGATTTTCCACTTAATCATTTGCGTATAGATAGTCGCAAAGTAGGAAAAAACGATGTGTTTATCGCTATCAAAGGTCATACAGTTGATGGTCAAGCATTTATTCCACAAGCTATTTCAATGGGGGCGGTTGTTATCTTAGTAGAAGCAAGTAGAAAATCAAATGACTTAAAAATCGACTATATTAAGCATGAAAATAAATCGATAATTCCACAAATTAGTGTTTTCCAACTTTCACAGCGTCTATCCTTGATTGCTAATGAGTTTTATCATTCTCCATCAAAAAAATTATCTGTTATTGGTGTGACAGGAACCAATGGGAAAACAACTGTTAGTCAGCTTATTGCCCAATGTTTAACATTATTGAATAAAAAAACAGCATTAATGGGCACCATTGGTAATGGAATTTATAATGAACTTGAGCCATCAGTTAATACAACGTTATCAGCAGTAGATGTGCAAACCTTATTAGCCGAATTTGTAGAGAAACAGGTCAAAGTTGTAACGATGGAAATTTCTTCACATGGGCTTGCTATGGACCGAGTTAAAGGACTAAATTGCGCTGCTACTGTATTTACCAATTTAAGTCGAGATCATCTAGATTATCATAAGACAATGAGTAGATATGCAAAAGCAAAATGGTCGTTATTTAGTCCCGATGAAAAAGACAAACAAGTTTTAGCTGCGGGTAAATCAATTATTAATTATGATGACAAATATGGTAAAAGATGGATTGAAAAACTTCCACAAGTGACAGCTGTATCATGTCAAACAAAATCATTACGTCGACTCAAGGCGTTAAATATACCTTATGTTGGTGTATCAATGATCGAATATCATGATAAAGGTGCCCAAATTCATATGGAATCAAGTTGGGGAAATGCCATTATTATTAGCCGATTGCTAGGTGAATTTAATGTTTCTAATTTGTTATTAGCCATAGCTACACTTTTAACATTGAACTACCCATTTTTTGCTGTTGTTAATATGGCTTCTTTTTTGACTCCAATCTGTGGGCGAATGGAGGTTTTACATGTAAAAAATAGCCCAACGGTTATTGTTGATTATGCACATACTCCAGATGCGTTACAGAAAGCTTTGCAAGCTAGTCGAATTCATTGTAAAGGTTCTTTATGGGTGATTTTTGGATGTGGTGGCGATAGGGATACTGGAAAAAGACCTTTAATGGCTGAAATCGCAGAACAATTTGCCGATAAAATTGTTTTAACTAATGATAATCCACGCACTGAAGATGAAATGAAGATTATTCATGATATTCAACAAGGTTTACATCACACTGATAATGTACTCATAATTACCAATAGAGTGCAGGCTATTACGCAAACATTAAAGCAGGCTAAGCCTAATGATGTCATTTTAATTGCAGGTAAAGGGCATGAGGACTATCAAATAATTGGTAATACCAAATATCACTATTCAGATCAAGAAACAGTGAAAAAAATTCTAGGAGTAGAGAATCAATCATGATTCCATTAGAAATTGAGCAAATAAAAAAAATAGTTAATGGTGAATGTTATTACATTCAAGATGAAAGTGCTGTGATTGATACAATTTGCACTGATTCACGAAAAATAATAAAACAATCGCTATTCATCGCACTTGTTGGAAATAATTTTGATGGACATGCTTTTGCTGAACAATCTATTAAAGATGGTGCTATAGCCGTGATCGTCGATCATAAACTTGATAAGCCCATACCACAGATTGTTGTTAAGGATACTCGCTTGGCTTTAGGGGGAATCGCTAATTTTATCCGGCAGCAAAGTACAGCTAAAATTGTTGCGCTTACAGGTTCATCAGGTAAAACGTCAGTTAAAGAAATGACTGCGGCAATATTACAACACTGTGGACAGACCCTTTATACACAAGGCAATTTCAATAATGATATTGGGGTGCCATTAACACTGTTACGTTTAACTAAACAAGACCAGTTTGCAGTTATAGAATTAGGCGCTAATCATATTGGTGAAATTGCCTATACTACAAATTTTGTTAAACCACAAAGTGCTTTAATTAATAATATTGCAGAAGCACATATAGAAGGTTTTGGATCACTTGAAGGTGTAGCAAAAGCTAAAGGCGAAATCTTTCAAGGATTGCTTGATGGTGGTATTGCTATTATTAATTTAGATAGTTGTTCTGATAAATGGTTTACTCAGTTAGTAAACAAAACAGTTTGGACTTTTTCGTTAACGAACCCTTCTGCTCAATTTTATGCTAGTAATATTCAACACGAAAAAAAAACAACATTTACATTACATACACCTAAAGGTGAATGTGAGATTATGTTATCGCTAGTTGGGAAACATAATATTTCAAATGCGATCGCGGCATCAGCTTTAGCACTTTCTGTCGGAGCGACTTTGAATCAGATTCAACATGGCTTAGCCTCTTTAACGCCTGTAAAAGGCCGGTTATTTCCAATAAAATTAAATCAAACCCAATTAATTTGGGATGATACTTATAATGCTAATGTTGGATCGATGTCAGCGGCTGTCAAAGTTTTGGCAAAACAGCCCGGTTATCGGATTTTAGTTGTCGGTGATATGGGTGAGCTAGGGCCAGAAGCTGAAAAATATCATTGCCAAATAGGTGAGCTTGCTCATGATGAAAAAATTGATTGTGTAGTAAGTGTAGGCAAATTAAGTCAATTTATTAGCCAGTTTAGTGGTGTGGGTCACCATTTCAATAATAAACAAGATGCAGTGAATTATCTATTAATGCTGTTACGCCAACAACCAAATTTAACAATGTTAGTTAAAGGTTCGCGTAGTGCAAAAATGGAAGAAGTTATCGAAAAAATTCAAATTGAACAACTCAAAATGAGTCAGGATTAAGATTATGTTGCTTTGGATATCGGAATATTTAGTTAAACATTTTACCTTTTTTAATGTTATCTCTTATTTAACAGTAAGAGCTATTTTAGGTTTATTAACCTCGTTAGCAATTTCATTATTTTTTGGACAAAAAGTCATTGACTGGCTACAAAAATTACAGATTGGTCAAGTTATTCGCCATGATGGGCCTGAGTCTCATTTAAGTAAAAAAGGAACACCGACTATGGGGGGGACGCTAATTTTAGCCTCAATTTCCTTGTCGGTATTGCTATGGGCAGATTTACGCAATCCTTATGTTTGGGTAACTTTGTTTGTTTTAATTGGTTATGGCATTGTTGGCTTTGCTGATGATTATTTAAAAGTGATTCGTAAAAATAGTGCTGGATTAATTGCTAGATGGAAATACTTTTGGCAATCGGTTATTGCATTAATTGTTGCTTTTGGTCTTTATGTTTATGGTAAAGATAGCACGGTAACAGTACTTGTTGTGCCATTTTTTAAAGATGTGATGCCTCAATTGGGACTATGGTTTATTTTATTAACTTATGTAGTTATTGTTGGGGCTGGTAATGCCGTTAATTTAACAGATGGACTTGATGGATTAGCAATTATGCCAACTGTTTTTGTAGCCGCTGGTTTTACGCTTGTAGCATGGGCTACAGGGAATGTCAATTTTGCTGCTTATTTGAATATTCCTTATATTAAATTCAGCGGAGAGTTGATGATTGTTTGTACTGCAATTATTGGTGCTGGACTTGGTTTTTTATGGTTTAACACATATCCGGCGATGGTTTTTATGGGAGATGTTGGATCGCTAGCTTTAGGTGGCGTGTTTGGAATTATTGCTGTTTTATTACGACAAGAATTTTTATTACTGATTATGGGGGGAATTTTTGTTATTGAAACTTTATCCGTAATTTTACAAGTAGGATCATTTAAATTACGAGGTAAAAGAATTTTCCGTATGGCACCAATTCATCATCACTATGAATTAAAGGGTTGGCCAGAACCGCGTGTTATTGTGCGGTTTTGGATAATTTCATTGATGTTAGTTGTAATAGGTTTATTAACTTTGAAATTACGTTAATAAAAGATATTAGGATCAAATCATGGTTAGCTATCAAGGAAAAAATGTCGTTATTATTGGTTTAGGTGTCACAGGACTTTCTTGTGTAGACTATTTTCTTGCTCAAAATGTTATACCTAAAGTTATTGATACTCGTAAATCGCCATCAGGGATGGAACAATTAGACAAACGTGTTGCTTGCCATTTAGGGGAATTAAATGTTGATTGGTTGCTTGATGCTGATTTAATAATAGTCAGTCCAGGAATTGCTTTATCAACACCTGAACTACAACAGGCAGCTAAAAAAGGTATTGAAATTATTGGCGATATTGAACTATTTTGCCGTGAATTGAATCAACAAAACAGTAAGCAAATTGTAGCCATTACAGGTGCAAATGGTAAAACTACAGTAACAACATTAGTTGGTGAAATTATTAAGTCGGCAGGTATTAAAGTCGCTATTGGTGGTAATATTGGGCAGCCAGCATTATCGTTATTGAATCAACATTACGATGTATATGTTCTTGAACTGTCTAGCTTTCAGCTAGAAACAACTCAGAGTTTAAAAGCTACAGTTGCAACAATCTTAAATATTTCAGAAGATCATATGGATCGTTATCCTCTTGGATTAATGCAATATGTTGAGGCTAAGCAACGTATTTATCATAATGCCAAGTATTGTGTAATTAACCATGATGATAAGTTAACCATTCCGACTGACCAACAAAAAAACTGCGTTTCATTTGGTGTAAATAAAGGGGATTATCATTTGGATTTCCACTTTGAACATTTGATTGCACAAGAGCAGCCAGTAGTAGCGACTAAAATAATGAAACTGGCGGGATGCCATAATTATCTTAATGCGTTAGCGGCTTTAGCTATAGTTGATAAACTGAAAATTTCACGGGAATCAAGTATAGCAACAATTATTTCATTTCATGGTCTAGCTCATCGTTTTGAGTTAGTGTTGGAAAAAAATGGTGTGAAGTGGATTAATGATTCCAAAGCAACTAATGTAGGTAGTACAGAAGCAGCATTAAATAGCGTAGTTTGCAAAGGGAAATTATTTTTATTATTAGGTGGGGATGGAAAATCAGCGGATTTTTCGCCATTGATTCCTTTTTTTGAAAACAGAAATCTAGAAATTTTTTGTTTTGGGCGTGATCGTTTTATCCTTGCTAAGCTAGCACCTCATATAACAACTGTAACTGAAACATTGTCAGATGCAATGCAAGTTATTGCTCAAAAAGTTGAACCAAATGATGTGGTCTTGCTTTCTCCAGCATGCGCAAGCTTAGATCAGTTTAAGAATTATATTGAACGCGGAAAACAGTTTGCACAACTTGCTGAACAATATACTCAAAGGAGTACAAAATGACACTCTTTTGGTTAAAAAAACAGGTTAATCCCCACATACCATTTGACAACCAGCTACTTTGGACTGTGTTAGGTTTAATGATCTTCGGTTTGATCATGGTGACATCTTCTTCAATGGCATTTAATGAAAGCGATCCTTTCTTTTATACACAACGAGAACTTATTCAGTTAGGACTATCATTATTTTTAATGTTTATTACGTTTTATATTCCAATGCAACGTTGGCAACAGTTTGCTTCTGTTTTACTTATTATTGCTATTATTATGTTAATCGTTGTGTTAGGTATTGGTTCTTCGATTAATGGAGCATCTCGTTGGATACCTCTAGGAGTATTCAATTTTCAACCTGCAGAACTTTCAAAATTAGCGCTATTTTTATTCTTAGCTGGTTATTTATCACGTAAATCTGAAGAAGTACAAAGCGGCTTTTGGGGTTTTTTTAAACCAATGGTTGTTATGACTATACTTTCCATTTTGTTACTTAAACAACCAGATTTAGGTACTGTTATTGTTTTATTTATGGTCACTATTGGCATTTTATTTATTGCAGGTGCGCAATTGTGGCAATTTATCGCTATTTTGCTAACGGGTGTTGGCGCAGTGATTTGTTTAATTTTGTATGAGTCTTACCGCTTAACACGACTGTTAACCTTTCTTGACCCTTGGCAAGATGCTACAGGTTCAGGTTATCAATTAGTCGCCTCATTAATGGCAATTGGTAATGGAGGCGTTACTGGACAAGGTATGGGAAATTCTGTACTGAAATTAGGTTATTTACCCGAATGTCATACTGATTTCATTTTCTCAATTATATCAGAAGAGTATGGATATATAGGTGTAGTTGCTTTATTGTCATTACTTTTCTTTCTAACATTTAAGGCGCTTGCAATTGGTTATCGAGCACTGAATGAAAGTTCATTGTTCTCTGGTTATTTAGCTTGTGAAATCGGGATATGGTTTGGTTTTCAAACATTTGTAAATGTGGGTGTTACATCTGGTATGTTGCCTACTAAAGGATTAACACTACCATTTATTAGTTATGGTGGATCAAGTCTTATTGTGATGAGTATTGCAACAGCAATATTACTCCGAATTGATTTTGAATTTAGACAACAACAAGCCCAAGCAAGAATAAGGTTAATAAAATAATGAAAAAATTATTAGTTATGGCAGGAGGAACTGGGGGGCATGTTTTTCCGGGTATTGCTGTGGCGCAATATTTAATGAAGCAAGGCTGGCAGGTAAGATGGTTAGGAACTGCCGATCGAATGGAAGCACACTTAGTTCCTGAAAATGGTATTGATATTGATTTTATCGAAATATCAGGGCTACGAGGCAAAGGTGTTATGGCATTATTAAAAGCACCTTATAAAATTTTAAAAGCAGTTTTACAAGCTAGAAAAATTTTAAAAACTTATCGCCCTGATGTTGTTCTAGGTATGGGTGGATATGTTTCAGGCCCAGGGGGAATAGCAGCAAAAACACTTGGCATACCGGTTGTAGTACATGAACAAAATGGTATAGCAGGTTTAACCAACAAATATCTAGCTAAGATAGCGGTTAAAGTTTTACAAGCATTCCCTACTGCTTTTCCTAAGGCTGAAGTAGTTGGCAATCCGGTTCGTAGTGATCTTTTAACTGTAGCAAAACCTGAAGAAAGATTCAAAGATCGTGATGGGCCAATTAGAGTATTAGTCATGGGAGGCAGCCAAGGAGCTAAAGTTATTAATGATATTGTGCCTAAAGTGATAACAAAATTATCCGATAAATATATAGTATGGCATCAAACAGGTAAAGGAATGTTGAATTCCGTAATTCAGTCATACCAAAATTGCGATATGACCAATAACAAAGTGACTGAATTTATCCAAGATGTTGCAGATGCATACAATTGGGCAGATATTGTAATTTGTCGTAGCGGGGCATTAACCGTTAGTGAAATTGAAGTAGTTGGTATTGGTGCTATTTTTATTCCGTTTATGCATAAAGATCGTCAGCAATTTTGGAATGCAAAATCACTAGCAGATATAGGTGCTGCAAGTATTATAGAACAATCCGATTTCAGTGTTGAATCGCTATCCAATTTGTTATGTAATTTGAACCGTGACAAATTAATTGAAATGGCAATAAAAGCTAAAAGTTTATCTATTGTGAATTCCACAGAAAAAGTAGCAGAAGCCCTTTATTCGGTGATAAAATAATACTTTTCTGACATAAATTTATGTAATATTTTTGTCAAAATGTTTCAGGTTAGATATATGTTTGAGTCAATGATTCATTTGAGCAATAAAAAATAACGATGATAGATATGCTCAATGATGATATGTACTGTGAACTGTAAAATAATGTAGGAGTTAAATAGTGAATACAAAGGAATTAGCGAAGTTAAGAGCAATTATTCCTGAAATGAAGCGAGTCAAACATATTCACTTTGTGGGTATTGGTGGTGCTGGTATGGGGGGAATTGCTGAAGTTCTCGCTAATGAAGGATACCAAATTAGTGGATCAGATATTGCTGAAAATGCGGTTACTCAACATCTAGAAACATTAGGGGCAAAAATTGTTATTGGCCATGCTGCTGAAAATGTGATTAATTCTAGCGTTGTTGTTATATCTTCGGCTATTTCGCAAGATAACATTGAAGTAACTGCCGCTCGTTCAGCACGTATACCTGTTATTCAACGTGCTGAAATGTTAGCTGAATTAATGCGTTTTCGATATGGTATAGCAATTGCTGGTACTCATGGTAAAACTACAACTACCGCTATGGTTACCTCTATTTATGCTGAGGCGAAACTCGATCCAACCTTTGTTAATGGTGGTTTAGTTAAGGCGGCAGGAACACATGCTCAATTAGGAAGTAGCCGTTATTTTATTGCTGAGGCTGATGAAAGTGATGCTTCATTTCTTCATTTGCAACCGATGGTATCTATTGTAACAAATATAGAGCCTGACCATATGGACACTTATCAAGGTAGTGTTGATAATCTAAAACAAACATTTATTTCATTTTTACATAACCTTCCATTTTATGGTTTAGCTATTATGTGCTACGACGATCCTATTAATCGAGAATTACTACCGATTGTGGGACGTAAAATTATCACTTATGGATTTAGCGAAGAAGCTGATGTTGTCATTAAAAATTATCGTCAAGAACGAGGTGTAAGCTATTACACGGTTTGTCGTCCTGATCGCAAGGCTTTGCAGATTGAGTTAAATGCACCTGGTAAACATAATGCTTTAAACTCGGCGGCTGCGATAATTGCAGCAACAGAAGATGGTATTGATGATGAATCAATTATAAATGCATTAGCTAAATTTGCTGGTACTAGTCGGCGTTTTGATTTATTAGGTATATTCCCGCATGTTGATGGTGGCGATATAATGATGGTTGATGATTATGGTCATCATCCTAGCGAGGTTAATGCAACAATTCAAGCAGCAAGAAACGGCTGGCCTGAACGAAGATTGGTTATGTTATTCCAACCACATCGATACACGCGTACTCGGGATTTATTTGACGATTTCGCACAAGTGCTTTCTCAAGTCGATGCACTTGTTATGTTAGATGTCTATTCCGCAGGAGAGCAACCTATTGCGGGTGCAGATAGCCGTTCGTTATGCCGTTCTATCCGCAATCGTGGCAAAGTTGACCCAATTTATGTTTCGGATTTAGATTTGCTACCCGAAATAATGCAAGAAGTTTTACAAAGTGGTGATTTATTAATTACACAAGGTGCAGGTAGTGTTGGTCGTATAGCACGCCAATTAGCCAAAACTAAATTATCATCAGAAGAGGTTTTATAAAATGGTAGATAAAGTTGCTGTATTGTATGGTGGTACTTCAGCTGAACGGGAAGTGTCACTTAAGTCAGGTAAGGCTGTACATGCAGGATTGTTGGCAAATGGTATCGATGCGCATCTTATTGATACTAAATATCATTCTATTACTAATTTAAAAGAAGAAGGTTATACAAAAGCTTTTATTATTTTACACGGACGTGGTGGGGAAGATGGTATTGTTCAAGCGATTTTGACTTATCAAAATATTCCTTATACCGGTAGTGATGTTTTATCATCAGCCTTAACAATGGATAAACTGAAAACTAAGTTAGTGTGGAAATCACTCAATTTACCTGTTGCTGAATATGTTATGGTTGAAAAATCACAATCAATTGATACTGGTGCTATAGTTAAACAGCTTGGTTTACCGTTGTTTGTTAAACCAAGTCATGAAGGATCAAGTGTGGGAATGGCTAGAGTTAATGAAGCATCTGAATTGGAAGCAGCTATTAGCGCAGCTTTCAAATATGATAGTGTAGTGATGGTTGAGTCATTTTTAGCAGGTCCAGAATTTACGGTAGCAATTGTTGGTGACGAGGTCTTACCTTCAATCCATATTAAACCCGCAACTAAATTTTATGATTATGATGCGAAATATTTATCTGATACCACTCAGTATTTTTGTCCAAGCGGTTTATCTGATGAACAAGAACAAGAAATTCGTAAATTAGCGTTAGATGCTTATAAAGCAGTAGGATGTCGAGGGTGGGGAAGAGTTGATATCATGTTTAATGCTAATCAAAAACCTTTTTTACTTGAAGTTAATACCGCTCCAGGTATGACAGACCATAGTTTGGTACCAATGGCGGCAAAAGAACATGGATGGTCATTTAATGAGCTTGTTGCTAAAATTTTGAATTTGGCAACTTTATAATTGGCCTTATTTTATGAAACAAGTTCGGCAAGCAGCACACAGAAGGGACGATAAAAACAAAAGAAAGCTGCTTATTTTTCGTAATACAGAGCAATTAATAGGATTTTTGTTCTTTATTGCGATTATTTGTATTAGTATTTGGGTCGTTCAAAGTTTTAAAAATTGGATGGATGATCCCGAACAAATGGTATTGTCTCAATTAACATTGAGTGGAGAGCATACCTATACAACTGAGGATGATCTTCGGGAAGCTATTTTAGGACTAGGGTTGCCTAATACCTATATAGGACAAGATGTTAATGATATTCAACAAGAAGTAATGCGATTTCCGTGGGTGAAGCAAACCAGTGTACGTAAACAGTGGCCAGATAGGTTAATTGTCTATGTGGAAGAATATAAGCCAGTGCTTTATTGGAATGACTTATTTTTACTTGATAAAAGTGGCAATGTATTTAGTGTACCACTTGACCGTATAAGCAACTTAAAACTACCAAAGTTATATGGTCCAGAGGGTAAAGCAAAATTGGCGTTAGAAACTTATTATAAATTAGAGAATCTTTCTAAAAAATTAGCTAATAATCAGTTGGCATTACATATTAAAACAGCAATAACTGATGAACGTAACGCGTGGCAATTGACGGTAAAACAGTGTGTATCAGGTTTTTGCCAAGAAAATCAGGAAATAAAATTACTATTAGGTAGTGAAAATATTGAACAAAGATATCAGCAATTTATCAAGTTATTTCCGGAAATTCAGTCAAGAATGCCAGAAAATGAAAAAATAATGGTCGCTGATTTACGTTATGAAAATGGCATTTCAGTGCAAAGAGAAAAAATGGTGCAGTAAGGAATAAATTAAGGCTGAAGTATGAAAGCAACAGAAAAAAAATTGGTTGTTGGATTAGAGGTTGGTACATCCAAAGTACTTGCTCTTGTTGGTGAAGTTCTTCCCGATGGTATTGTTAACATCATCGGTGTAGGGCATTGTCCATCAAAAGGGGTTGATAAAGGTGGTGTGAACGATCTTGAGTCTGTCGTAAAATCAATCCAAAGAGCGGTTGACCAAGCTGAATTAATGGCTGATTGTCAAATATCTTCAGTATATTTAAGCCTTTCAGGTAAACATATTCGTTGTCAAAATGAGATAGGCATGGTGCCAATAGAGGATGAAGAAGTAACCGCAGAAGATGTTGACAATGTTGTTCATACAGCAAAATCAGTCAGAATTTTAGATGAGCACCGTATTTTGCATGTCATTGCACAAGAATATTCTATCGATTTGCAAGAAGGTATTAAAAATCCTATTGGCTTATCTGGAGTAAGAATGAAAGCCAAAGTTCACTTAATTACTTGTCACAATGATATGGCTAGAAATATTGTGAAAGCAGTAGAACGTTGCGGTTTGAAAGTGGATCAACTTATTTTTTCTGGATTGGCCTCTAGCTATGCAGTTTTAACGGATGATGAAAAAGAACTTGGTGTTTGCGTAATTGATATGGGCGGCGGTACAATGGATGTAACGGTCTATACAGGAGGTGCGTTACGTCATTCAGTTGTAATCCCTTATGCTGGGAATGTTGTTACTAGCGATATCGCATATGCATTTGGCGCTCCGCCAATGGATGCTGAAAATATTAAGATTCGTTATGGATGCGCTGTAGGCTCATTAATTGGTAAAGATGAGGTTATTGATGTTCCAAGCGTAGGTGGAAGACCATCACGTTCATTGCAACGACAAACGCTTGCAGATGTAATTGAACCGCGCTATTCAGAACTTCTTTCGTTGGTACAAAAAGAGTTACTTGTATTACAAGAAGAACTTAAAAAACAGAATATCAAATATCAATTAGCAGCAGGTATTGTTTTAACTGGTGGTGCGTCGCAAATAAAAGGAATGGTGGAGTGCGCTGAAAAAATTTTTCAAAATCAAGTGCGTATTGGTCAGCCATTAAATATATCTGGATTAACCGACTATGTTCAAAAACCTTATTGTTCAACAGCTATAGGGTTATTGCATTATGGAAAACAAAGTTTATTAAATGATGATGGAAAAGATAATAATAAATCATCATTAAAAGGGATAGCTAAACGATTAACCGGATGGTTTAAAAAAGAATTTTAGCTAATATATTTCAAGAACTTCGTGGACATTGTAGATGATTATCTGTACAATGTTCGCAGATCGTAAATTTGGAGATAAGTTATGTTTGAACCTATGGTTGCAGATGATGAACCAGCAGCAGTCATTAAAGTTATTGGTGTAGGTGGTGGCGGCGGTAATGCTGTCGAGCATATGATTGCTGAACATATTGAAGGCGTTGAATTTTTTGCAGCAAATACAGATGCGCAAGCCTTAAAAAGAATTAAGGTAGGTCAAACTATCCAAATCGGGACTAATGTTACTAAAGGGCTTGGTGCAGGTGCTAATCCAGAAGTCGGTAGAAATTCAGCTGAGGAAGATCGAGATGTCATTCGTAGTGCTATCGAAGGAGCTGACATGGTTTTTATCGCAGCAGGAATGGGTGGTGGCACTGGAACGGGTGCAGCTCCTGTTGTTGCAGAAATAGCAAAAGAATTAGGAATTCTAACAGTTGCAGTTGTTACTAAACCTTTTGGTTTTGAAGGTAAAAAGCGTATGGCTTTTGCTGAGCAAGGTATTTCTGAGTTGGCAAAACATGTTGATTCACTAATTACTATTCCGAATGATAAATTATTAAAAGTATTAGGTCGTGGTGTTAAATTACTTGATGCTTTTGCTGCGGCTAATGGTGTTTTAAAGGGTGCAGTACAAGGGATCGCTGAGCTGATTACTAAACCTGGTCTTATCAATGTCGATTTTGCTGATGTTAGAACAGTGATGTCTGAAATGGGATATGCTATGATGGGGTCTGGTCGAGCTAGTGGTGATAATCGAGCTGAAGAAGCCGCAGAAATGGCAATTTCTAGCCCATTACTTGAAGATATTGATTTATCTGGAGCTCGAGGCGTATTAGTTAACGTAACATCTGGATTTGATATTGGTTTAGAAGAATTTGAAACAGTCGGTAACACAGTTAAAGCATTTGCTTCTGATAATGCTACGGTTGTTGTTGGTTCAACTTTTGATCCAGATATATCTGATGAAATTCGAGTAACAGTGGTTGCAACTGGTATTGGTATGGATAAACGTCCAGAAGTTAAAATGCCTAAACCAGTTTCACACAATGAGCTATTTAGCCGAAGTAGTCCTTTAGGACAACAAGAAGATAAATTAGCTAAGGTTGTTAATGAGCCAATAGCTTCTCCTCTTGATAATCGTGAGATTTTAGATATTCCTGCTTTCATACGGAAGCAAGCAAATTAAAGTAAAGTTGAACTTATTTGATTTTTTATTGTCAAAATCGGTAAGAACAAATAAAAAAGTAGGTGCAAAGTGAAACAAAGAACATTAAAAAAGACTATTCAAGCAACTGGTGTTGGTTTACATACTGGCAAAAAAGTTACCTTGACATTACGTCCTGCGCCTGAAAATACAGGTATAATTTACCGTCGTACTGATTTAAATCCATATGTAGATTTCCCTGTGGATGCCAAGTCTGTGCGTGATACAATGCTTTGTACTTGTTTAATAAATGAAGACAATGTTCGTATTTCTACAGTTGAACATATTAATGCTGCATTAGCAGGGCTTGGTATTGATAATATTATTATTGAAGTTAATGCCCCTGAAATACCAATTATGGATGGTAGTGCAAGTCCGTTTGTTTATTTATTGCTTGATGCTGGTATTGCTGAACAAAATGCACTTAAAAAGTTTTTGTGTGTAAAAGAAACAGTTCGAGTTGAAAATGGTGATAAATGGGCTGAAGTAAGGCCTTATAGTGGCTTTAAGCTAGATTTCACTATTGATTTTCAACATCCAGCTATCGATAATAGTTCACAACGTTATCAACTAGATTTTTCGTCTGAATCATTTATTCGTCAAATCAGTCGTGCTAGAACATTTGGCTTTATGCGTGATATTGAAGCATTACAATCTAAAGGCTTATGTCTTGGTGGTAGTTTAGATTGTGCAATTGTTGTTGATGATTATAAAGTGCTTAATGAAGATGGTTTACGTTTTGAAGATGAGTTTGTGCGTCACAAAATGCTTGATACTATCGGTGATTTATATATGAGCGGTCACAATATGATTGGTGAAGTTGTTTGTTATAAATCAGGTCATGCATTGAATAATCAATTATTGCAAGCATTGCTAGCAAAACAAAATGCATGGGAATATATCACATTTACAGAAGAGCAAATAGTGCCACTTGCATTGGGTACTCAACAGCTTATTTTTGCATAAAATATAAGTAATATTGTTTTATATTATAGACGCTCCTGTTTTTAATAGGAGCGTTTTTATTTTATATTAAAGGGATAATGTATGAATAACAGTCATTTTTTTGCTCATTTATCACGATTAAAACTTATTAATCGTTGGCCTTTAATGCGTAATGTAAGAACTGAAAATGTATCAGAGCATAGTTTACAGGTCGCTTTTGTTGCACATGCCTTAGCAATAATTAAAAACAAGAAATTTAATGGAAATGTTAATCCAGAAAGAATTGCATTGCTGGCAATGTACCACGACGTTTCGGAAGTGATAACAGGCGATCTACCAACACCAACAAAGTATTACAATCCACAAATAACGGTTGAATATAAAAAGATTGAAAAAATAGCACAGCATAAACTTATCAATATGCTTCCTAAAGAGTTACAAGATGATTTTAGAAAATTAATTGATGATGATTTTTATGACGAAATCGAGAAAAGTATTGTAAAACAAGCTGATGCATTATGCGCTTACCTTAAAACGATTGAAGAGCTCAGTGCGGGCAATAATGAGTTTAAATTAGCAGAACAACGTTTAAAAAAGACTTTATTTGAACGTAACAGTCCTGAAATGAATTACTTCTTAGACGTTTTTGTTCCAAGCTTTAGTTTATCACTAGATGAAATAACTATGTAAAATTAGTTTATTTATAAGCATCGGTATCAATAACCAAGAAATTGTTTTTGGCGTATTCATTTCTTACTGTTGATTTGCCTGAGCCGACCTGTCCGCCGAGTAAAATTACTTCAGGGTTATTTGAAGGTTTAACAAATCTCAGATATTCATTTTTGATTGCATTCTCGAAAATTCTGTCATGCTTATCTTTGGAAAGAATAAATTTATTAGCCATAAAATAAATAGTCAATCATCTTCTGAAAATACTACATCAGGAAATACTTCATTAAATTTCGGGTGAAAATTACCAGCCGCAATGGCTTTGAGTTCGTCTATATCTGCTGTACTTGGGGGGATAATTCCAACTTCATATAAATCTTGTAGAGCCTTTATATAGAGAGGATAAGCGGCATCATAAGCGGCTTGGTCGCCTGTTTCTTTAATTGAGCTGAAGTAGTGGCAAAACTTGATTTTTTCTCGTTTAACCGCCTGTTTTGCTGCGTCAATCCAAGGGTAAATGCTGGGATCTAGTGTTTTCATGATGTTTCCTTATTCATCGTTATAAATCGAGTGGCCGAAATGGATCATAGACATAAAGAAAAAAGTCAAAATTACCATACCAATGGTGGTGGGCATACTAAAGTAGGCATGGCCTAAAAGGTAGCTACCCACTTAAACATTTTTTATTTCTATTATAGATTATTAATAAAAAATACATACTTTTTCAGAATATTAAATTCTGTGATAATAAAAAGGTTTTTACTCTAGTTATAATAAATGTATTTTATGTCAGATACAAGTTAAATGGCTTTTAAGCTCGTCAATTTCCTCTAACTAATCGAGATATTTTTTAGTGATATACGTGATAACGAAACTAATTCACGATATCACTAATTAAAAAATTACGATTATACTGAATAATAATCACTCGAACCTTTACAGGATCAACAAACTCTCACAATGGTAGAATAATTAATCTTCTTTCCCTCGGATCTTCCGAGACAATCGTTTAAACCCATGAGTAAACTTTTTAATTGCCATTGCAAAAAAAGGAACCTTAATTTTGATATCAAAGCGTTCTTTCAACTCGATTGCGTCATTGGCTTTAGTTAGCCAAATAAATCCTGAGTTCGTTAAATCGATGGCCTTGATTTTTCCTTCAGGCGTTAAGATAAAATTTCCGCCATGAATATCATTAGATACTAAATTATAACTGTGCAGTTTTTCAATACAGTTTTTAACTTGCTCGCCATACTCTTTCATTTCTTCCCACTTTAAAGAGCGCCCTTCGATAAAGTTAAAAATCATATAATGGCGTTTAGTTTTTTGATCGAAAGCAACCAAATACAGTTCATAAGCAATATCGGCATTATCAAGTGATATTTTGGCGAGTTTACGAATTAAATTGAAATAAAAGTCGCCTGTAATTTTGGCGATTAAACGACGCTCTAAACGGTGCTCAACACCGCCATCAATTTTAAAAATAAATTTTGATTCATCATGATCGATTAAATAAGTATATCGCTCTAATTTATCGCTAGGATCGAGTAATTCATAATGTCCTTCTTCTGCCAAAAATTGGTCAAAAAGTTCTAAATAATTGATTTTGTCATTTTGCACATAGGCGAACTTCATATCGCCACGTTGAACTTCAATAATTTTTGCAAAGTTATTCAAATTTTATTATCCCAGAATACATCAAAAAAATTGACTTATCTTAAACATTATCTGCGTTAAAGTAAATGAAACAGTAACGTTTAACTAGTAGTATGAATAGTATTAATTAAAAAGTGATGAATATTTGCTATGCCATTAAAATGATATTATGGTTAAATAATTGAATTTATATTATTGGTTAGTTATGTCTAATAGCGCATCCGAATGGTTTTTATATATTATTAGAACAGCAAAAAAATCACTCTATACTGGTATTACAACAAATGTGGAAAGAAGGCTTCACCAACATCAAACCAACAAAGGTGCAAAGCATCTAAAGGGGCAAAAAGATTTGACTATCGTGTACCAAATCTACATCGGTGACAGATCGATGGCGCTTAGGCTTGAGTACCGAATAAAACAGCTTTCTAAACAAAAAAAAGAGAAGTTAGTCACAAACCAGCCTAATTTAAACGAATTATTAAAATTACTCAATTAATACGCTTTATATTCACATCATTGGCATTAACTGTATTGTAGGAGCTTTAATTGCATCAATTTGCTTATTAAACTCAGCTAATTGTTGACGCCAAAAATCCTCATCAGTAATCCATGGAAAGGCGATAGGAAAAGCAGGATCTTGCCAACGCTCTAAAATCCATGCTAAATGATGAACCATTCTCATCGCTCTTAAAGGTTCGATAAGCTTTAATTGATGATGATCAAACTCACAAAACTCCTGATACATTTCAATCAATAAATCCAACTGTAAACGTTGCTGTTGACGAACACCATGCAGTAACATCCACAGATCTTGAATTGCAGGGCCATTACGAGAATCATCAAAATCAACAAACATTGCATTATCGCGCCATAAAATATTACCCGCATGGCAATCGGCATGTAATCGAATAGGCTGCCAATCGTTATGCCAATGCTGTTCAACAGTTTTTATTAACTGGGCTAAAATATCTTTAAGGTCAGTTTGAACTTTCTTAGAAATATAATTGCTAGATAGCAATATATCTTGTGGCCGATAAAGATACTCTTCTAATCCAATCGTTGGACGATGTAAAAATGTCTGCTCAGCACCAATTTGGTGGATACGACCAAGCAACATACCCACAGATTCCATTTGCTCGATATTATCCATCTCATATTGTCGTCCTCCAACACTAGCAAACAACGTAAACAGATAACCTTGATATTCGTGTAGTGTCGTATTATTAAATGTTAATGGCGTAATAACGGGAACCTCAGCATCAGCTAATTGCTTAGTAAACTGATGTTCTTCAAGAATTTGCTGACGATCCCAACGATTTGGTCGATAAAACTTAGCCACATAACGTTTATGATCTTCATCTTGAAATTGATAAACACGATTTTCATAACTATTTAACACAGTCAAACCAGAATCTATACTCAATCCTATTGAAGATAGGCTATCAATAATTAAATCTGGTGATAAAGATTGAAACGAAAATGTTGAACTATTCATTGAATGATCCTTTATTGCAAACTAAACCATTCA
Source organism: Gilliamella sp. (assembly GCF_024104075.1). NCBI lineage: Bacteria > Pseudomonadati > Pseudomonadota > Gammaproteobacteria > Orbales > Orbaceae > Gilliamella > Gilliamella sp. Next base: position 151,789 of record NZ_JAGGHR010000001.1, read on the forward strand.
TCTAATTTTTGTTTTAGAGCTTCAAGTCCAATACGCTTAGGTGATGAAAAAGGAGCAACAGTAATATCTCCTTGAAAAGGTAAAATAGCTTCTTTAACCATATTAACTTGTTTTTTTTGAGCGCCAGAAGCTAATTTATCAGCTTTAGTAAGCAGTAACATAATAGGGATATCAACTGAAACCGCCCACTCAATCATCTGTTGATCTAAATCTTTTAACGGGTGTCTAATATCCATCAATACAACCAAACCTTTTAAACTTTCACGTTTTTGCAGATATTCGCCTAATGCTTTTTGCCATTTACGCTTTATCGCCTCTGGCACTTGAGCATAGCCATAACCGGGTAAATCTACTAAACGGCAATTTTCTTCAACTTCGAAAAGATTAATAAGTTGGGTTCGACCTGGCGTTTTACTCGTTCTAGCAAGCCCTTTTTGATTGGTTAATGTATTAAGTGCGCTTGATTTACCAGCGTTAGAACGACCAGCAAAAGCAATTTCAACACCATTATCAATAGGTAGATGAGAAATATCAGGTGCACTCAAAATAAAATGAGTTTTAGCATAATTTAATGGGTGAATATTGGTCATAAATAAGTATCCTTTAAATGCAACGGCATTTAATTGACTAAAATGCCGTTACTGTATAGAAAAACTTAAGAATTGACAACTTTTTCCACAGCTTTTGCTAATCGAGTCATACCTTCTTTAATTTCATCTTCAGAAATAATTAGTGATGGGGTAAGGCGTAAAACATTAGGTCCGGCATTTAAAATCATCACTTTAAATTCGGATGCTACGTTCAAAAAATCACGAGCTTTATTGTGAAATTTGGGCTGTAACTCTGCACCTAACAACAACCCTTTCCCACGATACTCTCGAAATAATTTAAATTTATCATTAATTTTTTCTAATTGCTCAATAAATACAGCACGTCGTTTTTGCACACCTTCAAGTATTTCAGGAGAATTAATAATATTAAAAGCCTCACAACCCACAGCACAAGCTAAAGGGTTACCACCATAAGTTGTACCATGTACACCGGGATGCATAACTGAAGCAATTTCGTCTGTTGTTAACATAGCACTAATAGGAAATCCACCGCCCAGTGCTTTAGCTGAGGTTAAAATATCTGGCTTTACATCATATTGTTGATAAGTAAATAAACTGCCTGTTCGACCCATTCCACATTGCACTTCATCGAACACCAGTAAAGCTTTATATTCATCACATAGCTCACGCAAACCTTGTAAAAATTCGGGTGTGGCTGAAGTTAATCCACCTTCACCTTGCACAGGCTCTAGTACAACCGCACAAGTATGATCATCCATTACGGCTTTAACTGCATCAAGATCATTAAAAGGAACATGAATAATATCAGCTGGTTTTGGACCAAAACCATCCGAATACTTAGCCTGACCACCAACAGAGACGGTAAAAAATGTACGCCCATGAAAAGATTGATAAAAAGCAATAATTTTAGTCTTATAAGGATTGTATTTATGTATTGCGTAATGACGAGCTAATTTAAACGCAGCTTCATTAGCTTCGGCACCAGAATTTGCAAAAAAAACACGTTCAGCAAACGTATTATCGATAAGTTTTTGAGCAAGATTTAAAGCCGGCTCATTAGTAAAAACATTACTTACATGCCATAACTTTTCACTTTGTTCATGTAATGCTTTAACTAATCTTGGATGACAATGCCCAAGCGCATTTACAGCGATGCCACCTGCAAAATCAATATATTCTTCACCATTTTGATCCCAAACACGACTCCCTTTACCCTTTACGGGGATAAATTTTGCTGGTGCATAAATAGGTAAAATAACTTTATCAAAAAGTTCACGTGTGATTTTTGGCTGCATTGTTTAATCCTTATTTATTTTATTAACTAGTTCCTATCATTTTAATCAAACTAATTGCGGTGTAAAGTAAATAATTATTCAAATATTTTAAATTAATATTCACTCATTAAAGGTGAATTCAATTTAAAATTAATATAATAATTTTCTTCTTATCTATAATTATTTTCAGGTATAATTAGCCACTATTCGTTAAGTGTACTTAAAAGAGATAAAAATGAGCCGTGTCGTTTATTGCCATTATTTAAAAAAAGAAGCAGAGGGATTAGATTTTCAACTTTATCCAGGGGAGATTGGAAAACGTATTTTTAACGAAATATCCAAACAGGCATGGCAAGAATGGCTCAAAAAACAAACAATGCTCATTAACGAACATAAACTCAATATGATGAATCTAGAACACCGAAAAAAAATTGAAGCTGAAATGATCAAATTTCTATTTGAAGGCGAAGAAGTTGTTATTGATGGATATAAACCGCAAAATTGAGATGTAAAATGAAAAAAAATAAAAAAATCATCGCGTTAATTATTTCTGTAACTCTTCTAACAGGTTGTCCTAGTACGAATTCAAAAAAAAATGAAAACAATTATGTTAAAGATACTAATGCTTTTAATATCTTAATTAGTCAATATGCTAATAACATTGAAGAAATTTGGGGTCCGAAAGAAGTCCTTATTGCAGGGCCTAAAGATTATGTTCAATATGAAGATAATTTAAAAACGCGTGTCCATATTAACTTTGTTTCTGGTGTGATTACTATTGAAACGATGGCAGAATCACCAATAGAAAACCTAAAAGAAGCGATAGTTTCGACATTACTTATGTCAGAGCCAGTTGACATTATACGACATGACAAAATCAGTCAAGACTTATCTCAAGAACCATTTCTATACAATCAGGTATTAGATCAAGAGCATCAACCGATTCGTTGGAGTGGCAGAGCCAATAGTTTTGCTGATTATCTGCTTAGCAATAATATAAAAACTCGCTGGTCTGGTTCTTATAAAATTACTTATGTTGAAATTAAACTTGTTCCTAACCACATAAATCAACGTGCCAGAAAATTCTTACCAATAGTAGCTGAAGCTTCTAATCGTTATTTTATTGATGAACGCTTGATCTTAGCCATTATGGAAGTTGAATCTGCATTTAACCCATATGCTGTCAGCCGTACTGATGCGCTTGGACTAATGCAAGTACAACAACACACCGCTGGGCGTGATATTTTCAAATTACAAGGCAAATCGGGTGAACCAAGTCGAAAATTCTTACTCGATCCGCGTAATAATGTTGATATAGGTACAGCTTATTTATCTTTATTAAAAACGAAATACTTAGCAGGCATTAATAACCCAATTTCGTTAAGATACGCCGTGATCACATCTTATAATGGAGGAGTAGGAAGTGTGTTGCGTACGTTTTCTAACGATCGCAATGAAGCTATCAACATCATAAACTCAATGACACCACAACAGGTTTATCGAAAACTTGTCACTTCTCACGTTTCGCAAGAGTCACGTAATTATCTAATAAAAGTCAATAGAATCTTAGATAATAAATAAGTTATAAAAAAATAAATATTTCCTCATCATTCATAAGTAATGATGAGGAAATATATCATTTACCAGCTCATAAACGAATGATAAAGCAAAATGGATTTAATGGTTGTTTAAAGATAACACAACATAATCAGTCAACATCTAGCGATTCAGAAGCTAACAAACAATAGCTAACTAACAAAAGGTAATAAACAAAAGTCTAAGCGATTGTGGGTAAAACACTCTAACAGTTTTTAAAGAATTATTTTAATTAAAAATTTACTTATCTATAAAGTGAATGATTTTCATCTTTACATTTCTTTACAAAAAAATCCGCCAAAAAACTAGCCAACAATTTTTTAAATGGTTATACTTTAACCGCTATAGGAAAGCAAGCTTTTTAAATAATCGGAAAACAATAAAAATTAAAATAAAACAAATAATTACTTGACAGGTAAACCATAATGCATTATCATTTTAGACACCAGACACCAGACACCAGCACTGGCAAACCTATGTCTTAAATTTATTAAATAATCTTATTCGAAGAGCTTTTACACAAAACTTATTTATACCTTCCAAATTATCTCTCAACGTATTATCAAAATTGTCTCAAAAAAGCTTATTGGTGTTGGGGCTGTTATTATTGTTATCTTCATGGAATTTACAGGCGAATGGCAAAAAATCTCGAACAGGTAATCGTAGTGATGCAATAATGCTACCGTCGCCAGTTATCAATTATGTAAGGCCAAATCTACTTTTGGGTGATGAAGAAAGAGCGGGTCCAGCTGACATATGGAATCCCGATAAGGGCTTTTTAGTACAATCAATTGATTTTGAATCAATTCATCCTGAATCATACAGTCTTAATTTTCCGACCACGGGTGGGCATAATTTATATTTTGATTTACTCATAAGTGGAGTAGATATAAAGGAATTGACATGGGAACCCATTACTTTGGGGGGCATCACTGCGACAGTGACAAATGTTGTAGCTAATGATAAGTGGATCCCTGATGAAGATAAGGGACAAGTTGTCGCTCGTGTTAAGCTAACAGGTCCAGAGGCAAGAAATCAATGGTACAATCCTCATCCTAACCCAATTGCTAAGCCACAGTTACCACAGACGTTTGAGTTAGTGGGTAGAGATATTAATACTGGTGATGAGGTAGTAAAATATGGATTTAAGTTAAAGCAGTGGTTTGTTAACCGAGGAGGTAAATATGATACAGCCCCAGCTCAAACAACATGGTGTAGTCGTTTGGGGTATCGTCTTACGCAGGTAAGAGATTTAACCAATGCAGTCAGAACAGCTAGTTTTCCTATTTCTAGTGCCACGCCGTCGTCATCTGAAAATTATTACCAGCGTCGAATTGGAGCTGGATTTTTCACGGAGTGGGGCTACATGTCCCATTACGCTAATGCGGATTTCGCTTACAGTACTCACTCCCACTATGGTTATTGGACGATCAACGCCATACCTAACCGTCAGTTCTATGTCTACTCGGACACTGGCTACATCAATAGCAATCACATGGGTGCTACCTTCGGGTATTATGCTGTTTGCACCACACCTTAGATTTTAGTGTTTATTTCTTAATCCTTAGGCTCAGGAATAGTTTATGGTGCAAATAAAGGATAATATAACAAAGAACCAAGCCTATGAGGCGTTAGGTATTGAGCAGGAAAAGCCTGCGAGCTTTGCGCTTTAATGACTGAAAGCCAAAATAGTGCTCTGATCGATACAAATTAAAATCTTGCGCTTTTGTTATTAACTAGCTGTTATTAACAAGTTATTATTAAATAGCTATTATTAAATAACAAAAGCGCTTTTCTTAAAAAGCAGAATCCAGTGTAATAAAAAAACTATTCTATAAGTGTTTGATTTCATTTAAAATAAAAAAATTAAATAAAATCAATAGCCTACCTGAACGATTTTAGAGCAAAAAATACGCTTATAGCACGGCAAAGTTAATATGGCTAATTTTAATCACGTCCGATAGGTTGATTCTAAATAAGATTAGCTCCCCACTAGATATAAATCTTCCTAAAAATTTTAATTCACTATTTTTACTATAAGTAACCTCTTTAATAATGAGGGATTTTTGTGGTTTTAAAGTTTTTTAATAAAAAAAACGTGATCTGCTTCAAATTTTGAGTATACTATGCGTCTCATAAAACCCTAGTTTTTTTGAGGATGTTAGTTTGAGTACCAATAAACTTGTGGATTCATATTCTCCCGCACAAATGACCCAAATTGCTGAAGATCTTGGCAATTACAAAGTAAACAAACACCCATGTAGTACGATTTTATCCGCAATGCTTGCTGGTGTTTATATCTCTATCGCTTTTGTATTTTATATTACCGTAACAACCGGAACAGCAACCGTTGCTTTTGGTTTGGCAAAATTAGTCGGCGGTATTTGTTTCTCTTTAGGACTTATGCTTGTTGTTTGTTGTGGTTCTGACTTATTTACTTCAACAGTATTGACCATTTTACCTAAAATGACCCATAAAATTGGCTGGACTAAAATGATTCGTAATTGGATTTTGGTCTATGTTGGTAACTTTATTGGTGCTATACTGTTTGTTACAGTTATTTGGTTTTCAGGCCAGTATATGGTAGCCAATGGTTTGTGGGGACTAAATATTTTACAAACCGCTGATCATAAATTACATCACACCTTTATTGAGGCAGTATGTCTTGGCTTTTTAGCTAATCTAATGGTCTGTTTGGCCGCCTGGTTGAGTTACGCTGGTCGTAGCTTACTTGATAAAATGCTAATTATGGTTTTACCTGTTGCAATGTTTGTTGCCAGCGGTTTTGAGCATAGTATTGCAAATATGTTTATGATTCCTATGGGTATTGTGATTAAGAACTTTGCGTCCCCTGAGTTTTGGCAAGCAGCTGGTGTGTCGGCAGATGCATTTAAAGAGTTAACAGTATCGCATTTTGTATTTAAAAATTTAATTCCAGTTACAATTGGGAATATTTTAGGTGGTTTAGCTGTAGCACTACCTTATTGGGCTTTATATTTACGTAAGCCACATTGATTTTATAATATTTACCCTCATATTTAATAGGGTAAATAGTTATTTTTGTAAACCTGAGGTGAAAATTATGAGTAATTTAAACGAAGTACAAGCAGCAGCTTGGAAAGGATTTAAAGATGGTGATTGGCAAAATAATGTTAATGTCCGCGATTTTATTCAAAAAAACTACACGCCATATGAGGGCGATGAGTCTTTCTTAGCTGGCGCAACTGAAGCCACAACTAAGTTATGGGATAAAGTAATGGAAGGCATTAAAATTGAAAATGCTACCCATGCCCCTGTGGATTTTGATACAAGTGTTATTTCGACAATTACTGCTCATGATGCAGGTTATATTGAAAAAGATTTAGAAAAAATTGTTGGCTTACAAACTGAAAAACCATTAAAACGTGCAATTATTCCGTTTGGTGGTATCAAAATGATCGAGAATTCTTGCAAAGCTTATAACAGAACGCTTGATCCTTTAGTCAAAAAAATCTTTACTGAATATCGTAAAACTCATAACCAAGGTGTTTTCGATATTTATACTCCAGATATTCTTCGTTGTCGTAAATCAGGTGTTATTACAGGTCTTCCTGATGCTTATGGCCGTGGTCGTATTATTGGTGACTACCGTCGTGTTGCGCTCTACGGTATCGACTACTTAATGCAAGATAAATTTGCACAATTCAATTCACTACAAGCTGATTTCGAAAACGGTGTTGATCTTCCAATGATTATGCAACGTCGTGAAGAAATTGCTGAACAGCATCGTGCACTTGGCCAAATTAAAGAAATGGCAGCTAAATACGGCTTCGATATTTCTGCCCCAGCAAAAACTGCACAAGAAGCAGTTCAATGGACATATTTTGGTTATTTAGCTGCGGTTAAATCACAAAATGGTGCTGCAATGTCATTAGGTCGTACTTCGACTTTCTTTGATATTTACTTCCAACGCGATCTTGAAGCTGGTTTAATTACAGAAAAAGATGCTCAAGAAATTGTTGACCATTTTGTTATGAAGTTACGTATGGTTCGTTTCTTACGTACGCCAGAATATGATGAATTATTCTCTGGTGATCCAATTTGGGCAACTGAATCTATCGCTGGTATGGGTGTTGACGGTCGTACATTAGTTACTAAGACTTCTTTCCGTTTCTTAAATACTTTATATACAATGGGTCCATCTCCAGAACCTAATATGACAATCCTTTGGTCTGAAAAATTACCAAGTGGATTTAAAGAGTTCGCATCAAAAGTATCTATCGATACATCATCATTACAATATGAAAATGATGATTTAATGCGTCCTGACTTTAACAATGATGACTATGCTATTGCATGTTGTGTAAGCCCAATGATTGTTGGTAAACAAATGCAATTCTTTGGTGCGCGTGCAAACCTTGCTAAAACTCTACTATACGCAATCAACGGCGGTGTGGATGAAAAATTAAAAATGCAAGTTGGTCCTAAAGAGGCTCCAATCACTGATGAATATTTAGATTTTGATACAGTGTTTGCTCGTTTAGACCACTTTATGGATTGGTTAGCAAAACAATACGTAACTGCATTAAATGCTATTCACTATATGCACGATAAATACAGCTATGAAGCATCATTAATGGCGCTTCATGATCGTGATGTTATTCGTACTATGGCATGTGGTATTGCTGGTCTTTCAGTTGCAGCTGACTCTCTTTCTGCGATTAAGTATGCAAAAGTAAAAGCAATTCGTGATGAAGATGGTTTAGCTACTGACTTTGAAATTGAAGGTGAATATCCACAATTTGGTAATAACGATCCACGAGTTGATGATATCGCTGTTGATTTAGTTGAACGTTTTATGAAGAAAATTCAAAAACTTAAAACTTATCGTAATGCAACACCTACACAATCTGTATTAACCATTACATCAAACGTTGTTTATGGTAAGAAAACAGGTAATACTCCAGACGGACGTCGTGCTGGTGCGCCATTTGGACCAGGTGCCAACCCAATGCACGGTCGTGACCAAAAAGGTGCGGTAGCTTCATTAACATCTGTTGCTAAACTTCCATTTGCTTATGCTAAAGATGGTATTTCTTATACTTTCTCTATCGTTCCAAATGCATTAGGTAAAGATGATGATGTGCGTAAACGCAACTTAGCTGGTTTAATGGATGGTTATTTCCATCACGAAGCTACAGTAGAAGGTGGTCAACATCTAAATGTTAATGTATTAAATCGTGATACATTATTAGATGCGATGGAACATCCTGAAAAATATCCACAATTAACTATTCGTGTTTCTGGATATGCGGTGCGTTTCAACTCATTAACTAAAGAACAACAAAATGACGTAATTAATCGTACATTTACACAAAAAATGTAAGTGCGACAAGAGCGCACTTATTCGTCTAACTATTTGATTTTTAATCAAAAGTTAGGTAGGTTAATTAAGGTGAACAACTTTAATTGACCACCCTCACAATATCCGAGTAGGGCGTTTATACATGTCCGAAAGGATATTGTATAACCTGTACTCGGTAAAGAATATATTAAAGTCCGTGGGAGACAACTCTCATACTTTAAAGAACAAATTCTTTGGACAATTCAACTAATCATATCTGATATTCTGGAAGATTCCAAGGAGTTCAATAAGAGATTATTGAAACGCCCAAGGAAACGAAAGAACCCATCAGCGTATAGTTTAAGCTAGAATTGACCTATTGTGAAGTTATAAGTGCATAAGCTGTTATTATCATTGTTGAAGCACAATTGCTTATAAATTAGGTAAAAGTGCGAGTCAACCTGTTATATGACTAACAGTAGCCTAGGGATAGTGCGAGACTGGCAACGGTCTGGTGCGGAGCTTCCTGACAATGTACCCCCTTGAGGAATAGCAAGGTTAATGCGTATCGTGAGGTAACATTAGGTAATGACAAGTAGCATGTCATGAGGGGCTAGGCTAAATAGAAAGATGAACGTAAGTGAATTGTTGATAAACGTCGTGAATTGTAAAGAGCTTAAGCTACTGACAAGCTCTAACCAAAAAGGTATATAGTGGGATATCTCTTTTTACATTGGGGATACGTCATCATAAACATTATCGGCGAACAGACAACATCTTAACTATTTGTGTGATAATAATGGAACTTGGTAAGCCTGTATTTCCGCCCTAGGGCAGGTAGAGCGTAAGCGATACTGTTGGGGGTGCAGGTAAGGGAGGTTAGAGAAAGCGAATGATTGGCTGTAATGGCTGATATAGGGTATGAAACATGACCTAACCCGAAAGGGTGCAGACTTCTAACTGGTCTTTCATCGTAAGATGTTGGCTAATCCTTTTGTGGTCATTTCTTCGGGAATGATTGGGTGAGGACAGGAAATAGGCAAGTGAAAACAAGCCCATTTCCCTACTCTAACAATTCACCATGTGACAGAGAAGTAGAATTTATTTGGCAACCTGAATAATTCTTCTTCTTGTTGTCCGCAACGAAGAAATTATTCACAACAAACCAAGTAGATTTCTGCTTATTTCTGTTACTATAGGAGTAAGTATGAAAGAGCACTCTAAGTTTAACGAAAAAGTTAAAAGTAGTCCAGCTCCAGCGACTCCTGACATGAATGAGCTATGGCACAAGATTGATTGGGTCAAAGCAACAAAGCATGTTAAAGGGTTGCAGGTACGGATTGCGAAGGCAACAATTGAAGGTGACTACCGTAAGGTTAAACGCTTACAACGGTTACTGACACGCTCAACGTATGCTAAGCAATTAGCGGTGCGGAGAGTGACAGAAAACAGAGGTAAAAGAACGGCAGGGGTTGACAAGGTAACATGGTCAACACCAATGAGTAAATGGAAAGCCATTGCAACGCTGACAAGTAAAGGATACAAACCGATGCCATTAAGGCGGGTTTATATTCCCAAGTCTGATGGAAAGAAGCGCCCTTTAGGCATTCCGACCATGAAAGACAGAGCAATGCAAGCGCTATATTTATTTGCTTTACAGCCTGTTGCAGAAACAACGGCGGATAAAAACTCGTATGGTTTTCGAATCAATCGTTCAACGGCGGATGCGATAAGCCACGTGCACAAGATATTTTCACGCAAAGGGAGTCAAATGAGACAAACGGCGCAATGGGTATTGGATGCGGATATACAGGGTTGTTTTGACCATATTAGTCATGATTGGTTAATAGCCAATATTCCGATGAATAAACGGATATTAGCAAAATGGTTAAAATCGGGCGTTGTGGACATGGGACAGGTCAAGCGGACGGCAGAGGGTACACCACAAGGGGGTATCATCTCACCAACTTTAGCAAATATGGCACTAGACGGCATTGACGAGCTATTAACTAAACACTTTGGTGTAATTGGAAATAGACAACGGCGAGCTAATAAGGTGTACATGGTTCGATATGCGGACGATTTTATTATATCGGGGAGTTCGAAAGAATTACTTGAAAATGAAGTTCTGCCAATAATACGGGAATTTTTGAAAGAGAGGGGATTAACCTTATCGGAAAAGAAAACTCACGTTGTTAATATCGAGCAAGGATTTGATTTTCTCGGTTGGACGGTGAAATCATTTAAAGGCAAATTGTTGATTAAACCGAGCAAGAAGAATGTGAAAGCATTTTATCGCAAGGTAAAAGAAACGATAAGCAAAATGAAGATGGTTAAGCAGGACATACTTATAGCAAAATTAAATCCGATGTTAAGGGGATGGGCTAACTATCACCGCAGCATTGTTGCTAAAGAGACGTACAGTAAAGTAGACTATCTAGTCTGGCAAGCGATTTGGCGATGGTGTTGTCGAAGACACAGTAACAGGCGGAAACGATTTGTTAAAGAGAAATACTTTACAAAGATACAAAGCAGAGACTGGATATTTGGCACACAGACAACGAATCGACACGGCGAGAAAATATGGACTGAATTACTGTTTTGCAGTAAGACAGAGATTAAACGTCATGCTAAGGTAAAATCGGAATATAACCCGTTTTTACCTGAATGGGAATTATACGGCGAAACGTTATACCAAAAACGGATGTACGAGGATTATTCGCACAGAAGTCAATGGCAAAGGTTGTATAAGGAACAAAAAGGGCGTTGTGGACTATGTCATCTCCCTATCACAAAAGAGACGGGATGGCATGACCACCATATTATATACCGTGTACAGGGTGGAGATAATAAACTGAAAAACAGGGTTTTATTACATCCTGTATGTCATACTAAAGTTCATGCACTGAAGTTAGACGTATTGAAACCGACTTAGCAATAAGTTAATAGAAAGGCTTGAGCTGTATGCGGAGAAATTCGCTCGTACAGTTCTTAGGGGGCGGCGACACAGTAATGTGTCGTTGCTACCCGACTTTAGTTAATTGTTAACTTAATCGAAATAGCGTCTTTAAAGGCGCTATTTTTTTATCAGTGCAAATATTATTTTTGCCATCTTTAAATTAAATATTAATACGATGATAATAATTTACTATTGTTGATATTTATCCAGTATAATTAATCAAAATATAATTCGTGACGATTAATACTATTGGTTTAAGTTTGACGGTAGTGGAGTTAAAATTATTAAAAAGTCATATGAGCAATGATTCGAGATTATCTATGGAACAACAAAATATTATTATGACAACTAATTCGCCTATTAAAGGCCGTATCCACTCTTTTGAATCCTTTGGTACTGTTGATGGTCCAGGGATTCGTTTTATTGTTTTTTTTCAAGGTTGCTTAATGCGTTGCTTGTATTGCCATAATCGTGATACATGGGATTTAAAAGCTGGCCGAGAGGTCACCGTTGATGAGCTTATGAAAGAAATTGTTTCTTACAAAAGTTTTATTATGCCTAATGGTGGTGGTGTGACAGCTTCGGGCGGTGAGGCTACGTTACAAGCTGAGTTTGTTACTCAATGGTTTAGAGCTTGTCATCAAGAAGGCATTAGTACTTGTTTGGATACTAATGGTTATGCAAGGCAGCTCGACCATGTTGTTGATGAACTTTTAGAAGTAACAGATTTGGTCATGCTTGATTTAAAGCAAGTTAATGATGAAATTCATCAAAAATTAGTTGGAGTACCAAATAAACGAGTTCTTGAATTTGCTAAATATTTGCAAAAAATTAATAAGCGAACTTGGATACGTTATGTTGTTGTTCCTGGGTGGACTGATGATGATAATTCAGCACATCTGCTTGGTAAATTTATTGAGGGGATGGATAATATTGAGCGTGTAGAATTACTTGCTTATCATAAACTAGGTGCTTATAAATGGGATACGATTGGTGATAAATATAAGTTGGAAGGCGTTGAGGCTCCACCAAGAGAAACCCTTGATAGGATCCAAGGTATTTTAGAAAGCTATGGTCATTATGTTACATTTAGTAAATAGTTGATAGATTGTTTGATAAGAGGCGCATTCAATTGTGCCTCTTTTGTATCTATTGTAATCTTTTTCGTTTTATTGCACGTATAACAAAAATCCCACCCTCAAAAGCTAGAATGCAGACAGATAACCAAATAAATCCATATGATACAATATGTTCTGATGAAACTTTCTCATGCAAAAACAGTATAGAAATAACTGTTAGTAGTACTGGCTCTACATATCCTAATAAACCAAATAATCCCATGGGCAGTAAGCGACTTGCAACAAAATAGATTGCAAAAGCAATAGCCGTGATGATCCCCAAGGTTGGTATGTAAATCGGGAAATGAGAAAGATCACTAACAATTTTGTCTAAACGATAATTTAAGGCACAATATATAAGGCACCCTAGGAAGATAAAGAAAAAGTCAGAAAAGGTGCCCACAATGCCATCTATTCGCAATTTGCTCCTTGTCATAAAGTAGATTGGATACCCCAAAGCAATAACAGCGGTTTCCCATGAGAAAGCACCAGTGATGTAAATTTCAATGGCAACGCCTAATACTGCAAGTGCAACAGCTATTTTTTGCAAGAAGCTGAGCTTTTCTTTATAAAAAATTTGCCCAGAAATCACCATTGCTAGTGGCAATAAAAAATAACCTAGCGATGCTGATAACCCATGTCCGTTAAGTGGTGCCCAAATAAAAATCATCATTTGTATTGTGAGCAAAACAGAAGAAAATAATAACCCCAATAAAAAAAGTGGTTGTTGTTTTATTCGTCTAAAAAGTGCAGTTATAACTGACCACTGTTTTCCCGCAATGATTAATATAGCTATTGCAGGAAATGAAGTTAGTAATCGCCAACAAAAAATATCAACAACAGATAAGGAGTGTAACAAAACTGGGTAGTAATACAGTAACCCAAATAGACATGATGCCAGTATTGAAAGCGCTACACCTTTTATCATTTTTTTCACCTTTATTAATAAAAAAATAGCGCTAATAGATAGCGCTATTCTCTAAGATAATGTAAGTTATTTAATAAACTCAACACCATTCATATAAGGTACTAAAACGGATGGAACTTTAATTGAACCATCTGCTTGTTGATAGTTTTCCATAATAGCAACAAGTGTACGTCCAACAGCTAGACCAGAACCATTTAGTGTATGTACTAAATATGTTTTATTATCAGCTTTATTACGATAACGAGCTTGCATTCGGCGAGCTTGGAAATCCCACATATTTGAGCAAGAAGAAATTTCTCGGTATGTATTTTGAGCTGGTACCCATACTTCAAGGTCATAGGTTTTACAAGAGCCAAAGCCCATATCTCCAGTACATAACACAATTTTTCGATATGGTAATTCAAGTAATTGCAATACTTTTTCTGCGTGAGCAGTTAACTCTTCTAATGCCTTCATCGATTCTTCTGGCTTAACAATTTGAACCAATTCTACTTTATCAAATTGATGCATACGGATTAAGCCGCGAGTATCTTTACCGTAAGATCCTGCTTCAGAGCGAAAGCAAGGAGTGTGTGCTGTCATTTTTAATGGTAATACACTTTCATCAAGGATTTCATCGCGCACAAGATTAGTTACAGGCACTTCGGCAGTTGGAATTAATGCATAATTACTGCTTTCAGCTTCTTCATCAAGCGGTTTAGTATGAAATAAGTCACCTGCAAACTTTGGCAATTGTCCTGTTCCAAAAAGTGTTGCTTGATTGACTAAATACGGTACATAAATTTCGGCATAACCATGCTGTTCTGTGTGTAAATCTAACATGAATTGAGTAATAGCACGATGTAAGCGTGCGATTTGTGATTTCATAACCACAAAACGTGCACCTGTGAGTTTTACCCCTGCTGCAAAGTCAAGATCACCAAAGCGTTCTCCTAATGCAACATGATCTTGAATTGGGAAATCAAATTTTCTTGGTGTGCCAAAGCGTGAAATTTCAACATTATCATTTTCATCTTTTCCATCAGGAACAGAGTCATCAGGAATATTTGGGATAGTGGAAGCGATATCTTTAATTTTGCTTAGTAGGATATCAAGCTCTGCTTTAGCGCTATTGAGTTTTTCACCAAGTTTATTGACTTCTTCACGGACAGCTGTAATATCTTCGCCTCGTGCTTTTGCTTCACCAATTGCTTTTGAACGAGCATTACGTTCGGCTTGTAAGTTCTCGGTTTCAACTTGTAATACTTTGCGTTTTTCTTCTAAGTGACGAATAGTATCAACATCTAATTTAAATCCTCGACGTGCTAATTTATTAGCAACAACATCCAATTCATTTCGGAGTAAATTTGGGTCCAACATAAATAGTGTCCATTATTAACTAGGGAATATCTTTCTACTTTATCGTTATTCTATTATAGAAAACAGAACATATAAATTAAAAAGTAGATTAATTTACCGATATTAAAATTTGTTAGCTTAGTATACTAGAATTATATTGGGATTCAACCGAAATGGCGACCAGAAGAACTTTAGGGAACTAGTAAAATATTATTTATTCAAATAGATAGACGATAAGCTGTTTTTTGATATATTAATCATATACAAATAAATATTTTTCATAATATCGGCTAGAGGGCTGTTTATCTTTGAATAAAAAGAAAATAAAAAGCATAAAGATGTTGTTATAATATAATTTCGAATTACTTAATATCGATATAATCATCAGATTATTTGATTATTTAGGATGATAATAGTAAGCACAGTGAATCAACCTCACAATATACAGCTCATGGTAATTGAAATAGATTGAATAGGCTGTAGTTATTTTGTCCACGTTTTTGTTCTGATTTCTTCTTGAAGCTGTAATTTTGCAAACATCCGTTTAGGCTTGAGATTTTTCGCTTCTAACTCTTTTAAACATCTGATATCCGAAATTTCTAGATCATCGTATTTTTCCTCCATTTATAAAAAGTTGAATATCCCATATCTTATTTGAGTTAAAGCGCTTTAATTGAGAAACGTGCTTTAACTTTTTTAATATCGGTACGATTTGGTGCTTATCACCTTTTTCATATTCAAATTCTCTTTTACTTTTATTATAGACAATTTTCTACTTTTTAGAAGATAGTTATAATAAAGGGGGGAGCTTTTAGTTCCCCTTTTTATTCGTTTTATTGTATTTTAGTTTTTGGTTGATGTTGATGTAAGTAGGTTTCCTAAAAAAACTAATAAATATCAATAATGAAGTCAATATCTTGTTGTTCTTGTAATTTTACCCTTAACAATTCTTTAAGTTCTTTTATTAAGCTATTTAGTTCAAATATTTCTTTTTTTGTGAGTAGCCCTGTTTTTGATTTTAATTCTTTAATTCTTAAAATTTTTTGCTTGATATTTTTGCACATTATTTACACTCCTTTCATTATTTAAATTTACTATAACTTATTACTTTTTAAAAATATTTGAAAGATTTCAACGATCAGTAACATCAATTAATATAGGTTTTAGCTATCGTGCGCTATTTAATCGATCTGTAAAACCGATCATAATATACTACCAATCAAAATTGATTTAAAGAATAAGAAAAAGATAAGTTATGTTTTGGTAAAAATGTAGTAGATGATATCGTCGATTTTTATCAAAAAAATCAAATTGAATATAAAGAATTATGGAAAATATTAATCAAATTTTTAATATTTCAGTATCGGATTGTAATGATTCTGTAAATTGGTAGCTTGATTATAAATGGATAAATAGACGTGTTTATCGAGTATATTGTGAGTTAAGGCTTAACCTCAGAATAAAACATAGAAGCGTATTTCATTTCGAACACCAGAAAAGTTATCATATTTCTAATAAAAAAGGTGAATGTTGGTTAATGGTTTTTATGAGTGATAGTAGCTGTAATCAACGTCGCTTTAGGACATTCAATGTCATCGATGGCTTTAATCGTGAGGCGTTAGAGATTGATATTGCAGTAAGCTTACCAGCGGGAAGAATTACCCGTTACTTAGATAAACTGGCTGAATATCTAGGGTATCCATTAAAAATACGGGTCGATAATGGACCAGAATTTACAGGAAAAACCTTTATAAACTGGGCTAAATCACATGATATAGCCATTGATTATATCCAGCCCGGTAGTCCTTATCAAAATGGCTATATTGAACGATTTAATCGTACTGAAGTACTCAATTTATATCTTTTTAACAAATTAGTACAAGCAAGGAGAATAACCGAAGAATGGTTAATGATTTATAACACTGAAAGACCACATGAGGCATTAAATAACATGACACAGCAAGCAGCGTAATTTTCTACATTAGTTTTAACTATGCGGTATCAAAATTTCCAAAATATACAAATAAACGTACAAAGTGGTGTGATGAGTAGTTCTTCGCTGTTTTTGAATCTGGATATAATAAGATAAGTTTTTGTTTTTTTATTATTGCTATAACTGATAAAGTGTTCGAAAGTGGTTAATGGCGCACCCGAAGGGATTCGAACCCCTGACCGCTCGGTTCGAAGCCGAGTGCTCTATCCAGCTGAGCTACGGATGCGTGTAAGTTCGTTAAAAAAGTGGTGCATCCGAAGGGATTCGAACCCCTGACCGCCCGGTTCGTAGCCGGGTACTCTATCCAGCTGAGCTACGGATGCGTTTTGAATTTATTTAAAATGGTGCATCCGAAGGGATTCGAACCCCTGACCGCCCGGTTCGTAGCCGGGTACTCTATCCAGCTGAGCTACGGATGCATATTTTAATTTATTTAATGGCGGTGAGAGAGGGATTCGAACCCTCGATGCAGCTTTTGACCGCATACTCCCTTAGCAGGGGAGCGCCTTCAGCCTCTCGGCCATCTCACCAATGTATTATGATTTTGCTTTAACAACAAAATCATAATGTGTGGCGCACATATTACGTTTTACAAAAAATAAGTCAAACATTTTTTTGCTTACGCGTGCTAGTTGTTTATTTCCTGCCCAATATTACCCTATGGACTTAGGTATTTCATCATTTGCTTCTTGTGGTTGATGAATTTTGTTATATATTTCTTCCCTATGAATAGAAACTTCTTTAGGTGCATTAATACCTACTCTGACTTGATTTCCCTTCACGCCCAAGATGGTAATAACTACATCATCACCAATTATTAGTGTTTCACCTACTCTCCTAGTTAAAATTAACATTAGATCTCCTAATATCAGTTAAGTATATATCCAAACAATTTTAATATATAGCTTTATCAGCCCCCATCAATAAGACGGGATTTTACAGAAAACTCTAATATTCAATTAACAAATATTTTGAGCCTATCTGGCTAATTTGCTTGTAATTTATTACTGATTTCCTTTTTCACAGAAGATAACGCTTCTGGTAATGCCGAGAGATCCATTCCACCTGCTTGAGCGAAATCAGGTCGCCCACCCCCTTTACCGCCTACTTTTAATGCTAATTGGGAAACCAAATCTCCTGCCTTAACTATATTGACTAAGTCATTGGTTACACCTGCAGCTAAATTGATCTTATCATCATTGACAGCGGCTAAAATTATTACACCTGTCTTTAATTGATTTTTCAGATCATCAATCATAGTCCGTAATAATTTTGCTTCAACATTATCAAGTTTAGCAATTAGTAAATGTTTATCATTGATTTTTTCACATTGATTAAGTAATTGTGCACTTTCTTGGCTAGCTTTCTGTGCTTTTAGTTGTTCAATTGTTCTTTCAAGCTGTTTAGTTTGCTCGATCAATTGCTCAATGCGCACTAAAACTGCCGATTTGTCACTTTTAGTTAGTTGTCCAATTTGAGTTAATAAATTAGATTCATTATGGATCAGATCCATTGCATTTTGCCCTGAAGTTGCCTCAATACGGCGTACACCAGAAGCTATGCTTGATTCTGATATTATTTTAAATAACCCAATATCACCAGTTCTATTTACGTGAGTACCACCACAAAGTTCAATTGAAAAATCGCCCATTGTTAGAACTCTAACGATATCTTCATATTTTTCACCAAATAAAGCCATAGCGCCTTTATCTTTAGCTTTATCAATTGGCATTAGCTCAATATCAACTGGTAAATTACGACGAATCTGTTGATTTACTAAGTTCTCTATTTCAATAATTTGTTCTGGCGTAATGGCTTGATTATGTGAAAAGTCAAAACGTAAATAGCTATCATTAACTAGAGACCCTTTTTGGTGGACATGGTTGCCTAAAATACGTTGTAAAGCCGCTTGTAATAGATGCGTAGCTGAGTGATTACGTCGAATACGTTCACGCAACTCAACATCAATAGCAGCAATGACATTATCACCAACTTTTAAAGAGCCTTTTATAATTTGACCAAAATGACCAATACTTTTACCATATTTTTGGCTATCAAAAACACTAAATTCAAGATTAGCCGCGGTTAGTAAGCCTTTATCACCAATTTGGCCACCAGACTCTCCATAAAATGGTGTTTTGTCTAAAACGACAATAGCTTCATCACCTGCGTTAATATTTTCGACTTTTTGGCCGTTTTTAAATATAGCAATAACTTTTCCTGATGATTCTGTTGCTTGATAACCTAAAAATTCAGTTTTATCATCAAGCTTGATAACATTACTATAATCAACATTAAATGAGCTTGATTCGCGAGCTCGCTTTCGTTGCTCTTCCATGCATTGGTTAAAGCCATCTTCATCGATAGTAATGTTTTTTTCACGACACACATCTGCCGTTAGATCTAATGGAAAACCATAAGTATCATAAAGTTTAAATGCGATATCTCCAGGTAAAACTTTCCCCGTTATTTTGGCTAATTCCTGATCTAATAAAGATAACCCTCGTTCAAGAGTCTTTAAAAATTGCTCTTCTTCAATTTTAAGTGCATCTTCGACTAGTTTTCGATTATTTTCTAATTCAACCGCTGCGCTTCCCATCACATCAATTAATGGTTTAACTAATTTATAAAAGAAAATATCTTTTGCTCCTAGCATGTGCCCATGACGCACTGCGCGTCGAATAATGCGGCGTAGTACATAGCCTCGTCCTTCGTTTGAAGGTAAAACTCCATCTGAAATTAGGAATGCACAAGAGCGGATATGGTCGGCAATAACGCGTAGCGATTTATTTTCTAAATCTTTAGTCTGAATAACGTTAGCAGCATCATTAATTAATTTCTTAAACAAATCTATTTCATAATTAGAGTTGACGTGTTGTAGCACTGCAGCAATACGTTCTAGTCCCATACCAGTATCCACAGATGGCTTAGGTAATGGTTCCATTGTTCCATCGGGATGGCGATTAAATTGCATAAAGACAATATTCCAAATTTCTATAAATCTGTCACCATCTTCTTCTGCGCTACCAGGAGGTCCTCCCCAAATGTGATCACCATGATCATAGAAAATTTCGGTACAAGGACCACAAGGACCGGTATCACCCATCTGCCAAAAGTTATCTGAGGCATACGGAGCACCTTTATTATCACCAATACGAATTATGCGTTCTTTAGGGATGCCGATTTCTTTTTCCCACATTGCATATGCTTCATCATCTGTCTCATAAACGGTAACGGTTAACTTCTCTTTAGGTAGGTTAAACCACTCTTTGCTGGTCAATAATTCCCATGCAAAATGTATTGCATCATGTTTAAAGTAGTCACCAAAACTAAAGTTTCCTAACATCTCAAAAAATGTATGGTGTCGAGCAGTATAACCAACATTATCTAAATCATTATGTTTTCCACCAGCACGGACGCAACGTTGCGATGTTGTTGCTCTAGTGTAAGAACGCTTATCAACACCAAGGAATACATCTTTAAATTGATTCATTCCAGCATTAGTAAATAATAATGTTGGATCATTGTGTGGAACAAGGGAACTACTTGCGACAACTTCATGTCCTTTGCCACGGAAAAAGTCAAGAAAATTTTGACGAATTTCTGCAGTACTTTTCATTTATGCTTCCATATAAAACGATAGATTTTTAAACATAGTAATATACCCGTTACAACTAAAGTTGAAAAGTAAATCTTCCTAAATTGGAGTGGAGCTAACTAATATTTATTACAAGTAAATAGGGATAAAATAAAAAAAGAATTAATGAGCTTTATTTGTAATAGGCTTTAAATTATATGTTTTGTATTCTAGATATTATAATTATTTAAGTCAATAAATCGTAAGCAGCTTTAATATCATCTTGTGTATAACCTCTAGCAACTAAAAACTGAGTAACTTTTTGTTTTTTATTGTTATTTTCGGATTTGATTTGTTTTGACTTTTTTAATAATTGTTTATATGCAAGGTTTCCCCAGTTTATATTAGAGGCTTGTAATAACTGACGGCTTAAGTCAACAGATAAACCCCGTTGTTTAAGTTCTATTGCAATTTTATACTTTCCGTAGCCTTTATTGGCACGCATAACAATATAATTTTCAATATAATGGGCGTCATTTATCCAATTTTGATTAATACAATGTTCAATCACATCTTGTATTTCAATTTTTAGTTTAGTCAATTGGTCATGATATTCTTCTTCTGTATTTTGTTGCTTCTTTGCAAAAAAGAATATCATTTTTTGGCTTAGTTCATACGAAGAGTGATCGCGCTGTGCAAGTAATTGCACAGCTTTATTTAGGATTGATTTATTGAGTTTTTTTTCATTATTCAATGCTGTCATTCTCTAATGAAATATCGTCTTCAGGGGCTGTAAAATCTGCTGGACTATTTAGTAATAAATCACGTAGTTTTGTTTCGAGCTCTTTTGCGATTTCAGGATGTTCTTGCAAAAACTTAATTGAGTTAGCTTTACCTTGTCCAACTTTTTCGCCGTTGTAGCTATACCATGCACCAGCTTTATCGACTAACTTATGTTTAACCCCTAAGTCAATCAATTCGCCTTCTTTAGAAATACCACAACCATAAAGAATCTGGAATTCTGCTTGTCTAAAAGGTGCTGCAACTTTATTTTTAACCACTTTAACTCGAGTATCACTACCAATAATATCTTCGCCTTCTTTCACAGAACCTGTGCGACGAATATCAAGGCGAACAGAAGCATAGAATTTTAGTGCATTACCGCCTGTTGTTGTTTCTGGGCTACCAAACATAACACCAATTTTCATACGAATTTGGTTAATAAATACAACTAAACAATTTGCATTTTTGATATTCGCAGTTAGTTTACGTAATGCTTGTGACATTAAGCGAGCTTGTAATCCCATATGAGAATCGCCCATTTCACCCTCAATTTCAGCTTTTGGAGTTAATGCTGCGACTGAGTCAACAATAATAACATCAACAGCACCAGAACGAACCAAAGCGTCGCAAATTTCAAGGGCTTGCTCTCCTGTATCAGGTTGAGAAACTAATAAGTCATCAACTTGAACGCCTAATTTAGCTGCATAAATTGGATCGAGTGCATGTTCAGCATCAATAAATGCACAAGTCTTACCTTCTTTTTGAGCTTGTGCTATGACTGATAAGGTAAGTGTTGTTTTACCAGATGATTCTGGCCCAAAAATTTCAACAATTCGACCCATTGGTAAACCGCCAATACCTAGAGCAATATCAAGACCTAAAGAACCTGTAGATACAGCATCTACATCTAACGTTTGGGTGTCCCCTAAACGCATAATTGAACCTTTACCAAATTGTTTTTCGATTTGACTTAATGCAGCAGAAAGTGCGCGTTGTTTGTTTTCGTTCATATTATAAAATTCCAATGAGTTAGGATTGGTAATATTATACTGTATTGTTATACAGTATCAAGTTTTTTTCTCAACAATTATTTAGTTAACTATGGAAATTAAGACACAAATTTTATGGATGATTTGTTTTATGTAATAATTGAAACTAACAAATGGTGATGAAATATTGATATTCAAGATTAAATTTATTGAATTATTTTGTTAATTTTATAGCTGTGAATTTTTATCAAACCTAAATTAATATTGATTATTTTAGTATAATGAAAAGAATAACGCATTTTATAAAGATTATATTTGATAATAATCAAAACCCACTAATTTAATTTAGTAATACTTTCATAAAAAAATGTCATTTGATATGATTAGCTTTGGAGCTAATATAACCAACTTTTATTCATTAAAATATTTGTTCTTCAAGAAACTATTTAATAATAACTCATTAATTTCATACTCAAATGTTATATTACTCTGAAATATTTATTTAGGTTAAAATATATTTCGAAATAAAGGAAAACAATGACCATTGATAAACAACATTATGTTTTATGCTCACACTGTGATTTGGTCATAGAATTAACTGATATAACAGTAGGGCACAAAGCTGTTTGTCCACGCTGTAATACTACATTAGCTAAAAATAGTAGCAATATGAAATTTAGAGCTGCTATGTATGCAGCTTGTTCATTAATTATGATTATTGTCGCCTGCGGCTTTGTCTTTATTGATATCCGAATTGTAGGAAATTACATTGGCGTTAGCGTATTAGATATTCCTAAGACCCTGTATTTTGATAAATATAGCTATGTTTCAGCGCTTTTTATTTTATTTGTTTTACTTTTCCCTATATTCAATTTATTAATCATCGTCCTGCTTTGCTCCAGAATTCAATTAACAAAATATCGCAAACGCGATCTACTTATTGTTTATGAAAAATTTCAACATTGGTGTATGCCGGAAATCTTTCTTACTGGTGTTTTGGTCAGTTTTGTTAAATTAATGAGTTATGGCAGTATTGGGGTCACTGGTACGTTTTGGGCGTTTTGTCTATTTGTCTTTTTTTATATAAAATCTTTAGTTATTTTCTCGCCTGAAGTAATTTGGAACGAAATTCATCGTAATAACTTTGCTGTTAATTCATTGAAAGTTGGAAAAACAGGAATTAGTCAAAATCTAAAATTATGTAATTGTTGTCAGGCTATATTACCCATACATTATAAAAAATGCCCTCGATGTAAACAAAAAAGTAAAATTAGGGATCGTGATAAAATACAATGGACTATAGCTTTATTAATTACTTCATTAATTCTTTACATTCCAGCTAATTTATTTGGAATTATGATAACCGTTGTTTTGGGGGCTGCATCAACTTCAAATATCATGGATGGAGTTATTTATATGTGGCAAGCAGGTGATGTACCTGTTGCTCTTGTTATTTTTCTCGCTAGTGTTGTTATACCAATTTTAAAAATTATTTCACTAAGTTGGCTTTGTTATTTTGCATTAGCAGTAAAACGAAAAAATAAGAATAATTGTTTAAAAATGAAAAAATTATATAGTGCAGTTGAGTTTATTGGTAAATGGTCAATGATAGATATATTTGTTGTTTCTGTCGTTTGTTCTTTAGTGAGAAATCAGCAAATGATGGGTGTTTATCCTGATATTGGCGTTACATTCTTTGCAACTGTCGTTATTATCACAATGATTGCATCACAAAAATTTGATCCTCGTTTAATTTGGGATCGTCCGCAAAATAGAAAATAGATTAATAGGAACAATATGGCAACATCAAGTAAATTGGCAAAAATAATTAAAATTAGAGCTATTTCAGCAATATGGATTATTCCCATTGTCACTGCAATTGTTGGTCTATGGATAATCTACTCTCATTATGCTGATAGAGGTACCTCGTTCACATTACTTGCAAAAGACGCAAGTGGCATTGTTGCTGGCAAAACGGTAATTAAAAATCGCAGTGTTGATGTGGGTATAGTCGATGAAGTGACTTTATCTGATGACTACCAGCAAGTGGTTATAAAAGGCCGTGTTTATAGCGACATGGCTCCATTGCTGAAAAATGATTCGATTTTTTGGGTCGTCAAGCCAGAAATTGGTCGTGATGGGGTAACGGGATTAGGTACTATTTTATCGGGTGTCTATATAGAATTAGCCGCAGGGAACGATAATCATAGTTTTCAAAATAAACCTTTTGTGCTTTCTGATGCGCCTCCGTTGTCTGATCCTAGTATCAAAGGTATTCGTCTAAAATTAGAAAGTGAGCAAAATGGTGTGATTCCTCGAGGGGCAGCTATCATGTTTCATGGTTATCGTGTAGGGAATGTGGAGACCTCGGAATTTGATGTTGAATCGCGTAAGATGAAATATCAAATTTTTATTACTAAACCTTATGATGTGTTAGTAACACAAAACGTACGATTTTGGAAAGAAGGAGGTATCAATTTAACTCTTTCATCTCGAGGTGCAAGCCTAGATGTTCCTTCTCTGGATGTATTAATGTCTGGAGGAATTAGTTTTGATTTACCCGAAGGATCCAAATTAGGTGCACCCGCTGAGCAAAATGCAGTTTATACATTATATGAAGATAAAAAATCTATCCAAGATTCGCAATATACTGAATATAAAGAATTCCTTATTATGCTTTCTGATTCTATATCGGGATTAACAGAGGGAGTACCAGTTGAATATCATGGTATTAGATTAGGAACAGTATCTAAAGTACCATTTTATACCGCTGAAATGTTAGAAAAATCATCAATTTTAAATAAAAGGGTGCCGATATTAATTAGGATAGAGCCTGATCGTTTATCTGAATTAGTTGATGAGAAAATCGATATTGCCGCTTTGATAATGAAAGAACAAAAAAATGGGTTAAGAGCGTCATTAAAAACTTCAAATATGTTTACTGGTGCGCTATATATAGATCTTGATTTTTATCCTGAATTAAAAAATAAGTATGATCCACAACTAGCGAAGCAGTTTGGTTACGATACAATTGAGGCGACTTCGACAGGGATTGCGCAAATTCAGGCAAAAATTATGCAGTTACTTGATAATTTTAATAATTTGCCACTTAACAATACTCTATCGCAGTTCAATCAATCATTAGCTTCGAGTGAACGATTAATGAAATCGTTAAATCGTATTATGGCAAGTAAAGAGATGCAAAATATACCAAAGGATTTACAAAAAACATTACGTTCATTAAATGAAACAATGAAAGAATTACAACCAGGTTCTGAATTAAATAACCAAATGAAAGAGAGTTTACAAAAAGTGCAACAGATGATGGATGAATTAACGCCATTACTTAATACTCTCAATGATAAGAGCAATGCACTGATTTTTTCTGCTCCAGCGAAGAAAGATCAAGAGCCTAAAGCAAAAGGTAAAAAATGATGAACAAAATATATAAAAAGCTACTTACAATCATATTTATGCCATTACTTGCAATATTAGTCGGTTGTTCAGCTAACGACCCAAGTAAAAGCTATTTTCAACTAACTAGTAATTTACCAAGTCCAGTATTGCAAAAAATAAAAACTACCAAATATTTTATTTGGATTGAGTCGGTAGATGTGGTGAGTTTTTTAAATAAACCAGGTATTGTATTACAAACTGATAATATCAAATATGAAACAGCAATGCATCATTTATGGGCTTCAACACTATCTCAGCAATTGCAAGAACGATTGACGCAAGATTTAACGGTCATGTTACCAAATTATTTAGTCTCTAGCAGATCAATTACAACGCCAACATTGACGGTAAAGTTATTTATTGATGGTTTTCACGGAAGCTATACTGGTGATGCGGTGATTAAAGGACGATGGGTTGTTACTGATAGTAAAAATAATATTGAAAGCAAACCATTTGAACGCCATGTTCCTTTAGCAAGTAATGGATATGATGCTTTAGTTAATGCGCTATCTAAAGGTTGGCAGGATGAAGAACTAGACTTTGCAAACTCAATAAAACTTTAATGTCATAATAATATTCCGCCATAATGTTGGCGGAATATTTGAATTTAAACGGTAATTGATCTTAATGATCGTTTGAACTGACTAAAAACCTTGTCATCAATTTCTACCCATTTACGAACACTATTGATAAATGCGATTTTATCGGCTTTTAAAAGGTCATCTTTTAAAATCGTTTTTTCTAACAATTGATTGTGATCTAAATAAAATTGTCTCATGGTGCCAGCTAGTAACCCCGATTCTTTTTTAGGGGTAATCCATTGATCATTAATCCGCAATGCGAGGTTACCGTTAACAAATTCAGTTATTTCATTGTGTTGGTTAAAATTAATATATTCTTTTCCTGTAATTAAATTAGGAAAATGCTCCCGATTAGACGTTTTATGATACAAATATACGTTTTGGTTATGAACGTACTGCTTTGCAAATTCGATTTCATTGATCTCCATTGGCGAGTTAATTATATTCTCGCTAATAGTATATAGCCCATTTTTTTGCAGTAAAATTCTGACTTTATAAATATTTTCAATATTTTTATTAGCTGCATTTGCTAACTTAATAAGTTGCAACTTAATTGCATTGATGTCATAGTTAAAATCAAAATAATCAGCTGATTGAGAAAGTCTGCTTAAATGTTCTTCCAATAAGAAAAATTGCCCTTTTTCAAGCAATAATGATTCAATGACATATTTGGGAGAAGAGGTGGTGCGAGTTAAAATTGCTGTTTTAGCTAAAATCTCGTTATATTCATCTTGTGAGGTTGAATCCCAAGTGATCCCTCCGCCAACACCATAATGCATTTGTTGATTGTGTATGGTTAAAGTACGAATTGGGATATTGAATATAGCTTTGTTCATATATGGTTCAATATAACCAATTGTCCCGCAGTAAACTCCACGTGGTGAGTTTTCAATATCTGCAATAATTTGCATTGTACTGGTTTTAGGCGCTCCAGTTATTGATCCACAAGGAAATAGTGCTTGAAAAATATGATATAAATTAACATGTTCTTTCAATTCACCTTGAATCATAGAAGTCAATTGCCAAACGGTTGGATATTTTTCGGCTGAAAATAATTTAGGAACTGTAACTGATCCTGCCTTTGCAACCCGACTTAAATCATTACGTAATAAATCAACAATCATCATATTTTCAGCTTGGTTTTTTTCAGAGAATAATAATTCTAATTGTTGTTTATCTTGGTGATTATTTAAACCGCGCGCAGTTGTTCCTTTCATTGGTTTTGTTGTAATAATTTTATTTTCTAACTTAAAAAATAATTCTGGCGAAATTGATAAAATACAATAATCGTCAAACTCAATATAAGCGCAATAGTCGGCTTGATTGTTCTTTTGTAGAAAGTGGTAATAATTAATAGCACTTTCGTTAAATGGAGTAGTAAATTGAATTGTATAGTTGGTTTGATAAGTATTGCCTGATTCAATTTGAGATCGAATAAAGTTAATTTTTTGATTATATTCCTCTCTTGATGTATCGCTTATCAAATCAAAAGTTGGTGGAGTGTAATCACTTATTTCTACATGTTTTTGCTCAATGATAGAAAATTTATCAAAAATACCAAATATCAATAGCGGCAAATCATGATTTTGTTTTGTTTTATTTTCACTATTGAACCCCATTGCGCTTTCATAAGCGAGATATCCAACCGCATAATAGCCTTGTTGTGTGAATTTTTCGATTGAATCAAATTGTTGTTTGATTGTTGAATAATCATCAGACTTTAAAATGGCGATAGGGTTGCAAAAATATTTATGTTGACCTTCAAAGTCGATATGAATTTTCATTTTAGTATTGCTCATGGACAAAATTATCAATCATTTGTAAACCAAATTCGGTTTTAATTGCTTCAGGGTGAAATTGAACAGATTCTATGGGTAACTTTTTGTGACGTAATCCCATAATCAATCCTTGATTGTTTCTTGCTGTTACGATTAATTGAGAGTCTTTTGGTAAAAGCTTATCACAAGCAATTAATGAATGATAACGAACAACCGAAAGAGGGCTTTTGATCCCTTTAAACACGCCTTGACCATCGTGCGTTATCTCATCGACTTTTCCATGCATAGGTGTTGGTGCTTTGATGATCTTATAACCATAATATTGAGCAATCGCTTGATGCCCTAAACAAACTCCCAATATTGGGCAAATATGACTAAATTCGGCAATAGTTGCAAGTGATATTCCAGCATTGGTAGGCGATCCCGGACCAGGCGAAATGATAATCTTAGAAAAGCTGAGCTCTTTTATTTGTTCAATTGTCATTTCGTCATTTTTAATCACTTTAACTTCTGCGCCAACTTGACACAAATAATTGTGAATATTGAAGGTAAAAGAATCATAATTATCTATTAATAATATCAAAATAGAGTCCATTAATTACATAGCATATTGTTTTTAAAACATTGGCATTTATAACAGCCAAATTCCAGTTATATCCAGAGTTATTATACCGTTAATACAGTTAAAAACAGATATGATTGCCAGTTTGCTATCTTTTTATTTCCTTTTTTATACTGAAACATAGTGTTACCTGAAACTTTTTAACAAAAATTCTCTTTCTCTGTGATAAATCTCACAAAGACATACAGCTCTACTTGTATGGTAGTATTTGTGTTACTTATTACGTTAGCCGAAGCTGGAATTGTCAAAATTTTTCTGCAATAGCTCAACATGAAAACCTATCGGCTATTTTGGAGACTATAAAAATAGTATCAAAACAGAAGAATGAATGGTTTGTTGATTAATCTTCATTAACGATCTGAATTATTATTTTGAATATTTTCTGTAATTATGCCATTTGTTTTTTTGTTGTAGTTTACTCTGGTGCAGGCAATTATTTATTTTTACGTAAATAACCTAAAACGCCAAAACCTTCTATTATCCATTTTCCATCTTTAAAGATTAAAGGAAAAGTTGCTCTACTGCTTGCATTTGGTCCGGGGTTTTGTTGCACAATTTCAATTTCGTTGTCGGTTACTTTACTTATAATGGCAACATGCCCATAATTTGACCAATTAAGGATAATAATATCTTCAACTTTTGGTTTAGTTGGTGAACCATTATGAAACTGTAATAAATTACGTTGACGATTAATTTTTCCATCAACGATTGAAGGGTCAAAGAAATCTTTTGCATGCCCATAGCTATTGGGCATTTTGTGATTGAAGCGTTGATAATAATAGCGTTTGATGAATTCAACACATTGATATTTCAGACCTAAGTTATAGCCGTCTTTAGCAATATTTCTTCCACTTACATTATTGATGCTACCATTATAATAGACTTTCACACCATTAAATTCATCAACGACTTTGCCAATTTTCTGTTTATCAATTTCAACATTAGCAAAAGCACATGAATTAAGTGTATAGTAGCTTAATACTGATAATAGCCAAAGTAAAAAAAGCTTTTTTTTATATTTTAATAACATATTTATTTCCATTGTTTTAATTATTTATTATTGTTTATTTTATTGAAAAATAAAATTTAGTCGATAAGTAAAAAACTTACTAGTTTCAAGATTATTAATGAATCTAACATTTAACCATGATAAAAAATTATGTTCTGTATTTTCAACCTAAATTAGTATTTCATCATTAAAATTAATATGTTTGAATCCAGGTTATAATAAAATGAGGTCGCAAGATGATTAAGAAAGTTAAGATAAATGTTAGCGGTCGCGTGCAAGGTGTAGGATTTCGTTTTTTTACTTATCAGCAAGCCCAAAAACTGGGTTTAGTTGGTTATGTTCAAAATTTAGATAATGGCGATGTTGAGATTATAGCTCAAGGTGATAGTTTACAAATAAGCAAATTAATAAAATGGATTGAAAATGGCGGTCCTGCATCTTCACGCATTTCACATTTTAATATTTTTGAATTATTACCACAAAACGATTTAACTTCTTTTAATGTTCGATATTAATTTAATAAAAAATAAAGTAGAATAATTAAAATTTTGGCATTCGAAATAATAATTTCTAATTAATGTGAAAAACGTATGTTATGAATAAAAAAAATCTAATCTGTTTTTTAC
This sequence comes from Gilliamella sp., assembly GCF_024104075.1. NCBI lineage: Bacteria > Pseudomonadati > Pseudomonadota > Gammaproteobacteria > Orbales > Orbaceae > Gilliamella > Gilliamella sp. The sequence goes on from NZ_JAGGHR010000001.1 coordinate 182,311, forward strand.
TTCTCATTGTTGTTATCGGTGTTTATTATAATTATCAAAAAGGAGATGAGGTTGTAAATCAATCCACTCTAAATATATCAGATAAGCCGATTTATCAAAGTGATAAAATGTTAACAGATATTTATGACTTATCTGGGGATCTTATTTATAAAATTGAGTCCAGTAATGTAAGGCATTTTGATGACTCAAATAATACTGAATTTGATTTGCCCAATTTTACGTTTTATGAACAGAATCATTCAGCTACATGGCATATTAAAGCAAAGAAAGCAACGTTGACAAAAGATAAACTTCTTTACCTTTATGATGATGTTCAATTAGATAATTTGACACAAGAAGCTCAATTGAAACAAGTAAAAACTGATAATGCCGTGATAGATTTAACTTCACAACTAGTCAAATCAAAAGATCCTGTCATCATCAATGGGGTGGGATTTTATTCAACTGGTATTGGTTTAGCGGGTGATTTACATGCCAAAACGGCTAATATACTTGAAAATGTAAAAACATATTATAATACAGAGGCAAAATAAGACATGAGTTCGCTAAAACAGGTTGTTTTTTCATTAATTTTATTGCTACCAATCTCTTTAAGTAGTTTCGCCAATGAACTTACTTCGCAATCTATAAACTCTAAAGAAGAACATAAAATGTTCGCTGATAATAAACCCATTACGATAGATGCAGATAATCAAAAAATTGATATTGAAAATAATACAATTACATTTATTGGCAATGTTGTTATTATCCAAGAAGGATTAACTATAAAAGCTGATAAAGTGGTTATCACTGACACGCAAGATAAAAATAAGCAAAAAATTACAGCTTATGGTAACCCTGTGAATTATAAACAAATTTTACCAGAAAAAAATAAGATTGTAACGGGTCATTCTTCACAAGTTATTTATGATGTAAAACAAAATAATGTTATTTTACGCGGTCATGCTGAATTATTTCAACAAGATAATCATATTGTTAGTGATCTGATTACATACGATGTCAAAAAACAGCAAATATTAGCCAATCCAGGTAAGAATATGCGAGTAAAAAGCACTATTATCCCAAACCAAGTTAAAGGGATGAACAAATAAAATGTCAATTTTAAAAGCGGAAAATCTGGCCAAAGTATACAAAAAAAGACGAGTTGTTGAAGATGTAAGTTTAACTGTCAACTCAGGCGAAATTGTTGGATTATTGGGCCCCAATGGTGCGGGTAAAACGACTACTTTTTATATGGTGGTTGGTATAGTGACATTAAATGCAGGTAAAATTTACCTTGATGATCATGATATCAGCATTTTACCTTTACATGAGCGAGCTCAAAAAGGTATTGGCTATTTACCACAAGAAGCGTCTATTTTCAGAAAATTGTCTGTTATAGATAACATTATGGCAATTTTAGAAACGCGTAAAGATATTGATAAAAATGAGAAAATCGATCGTGCCGAAGAATTACTTGAAGAGTTCCATATTTCTCATATTCGTGACAGCATAGGACAATCTCTATCAGGTGGAGAAAGACGTCGAGTAGAAATAGCAAGAGCGTTAGCAGCTAATCCTAAATTTATTTTACTTGATGAACCTTTTGCTGGTGTTGATCCAATTTCGGTGATAGATATCAAAAATATTATTAAGCATCTACGTGATCGAGGGTTGGGTGTATTAATAACCGATCATAATGTACGTGAAACGTTAGATGTTTGCGAACGTGCTTACATTGTTAATAAAGGGCATTTAATTGCTGAAGGTTCACCAAATGACATCTTAAGTAACGAATATGTAAAACGCGTTTACTTAGGAAACGAGTTCAGATTATGATGAAAACCAGTTTACAACTGAAAGTCTCTCAACAATTATCCATGACGCCACAATTACAATTGGCGATTAAATTACTACAGTTGTCAACTTTAGAACTCCAACAAGAAATACAAACTGCGCTTGAAAACAATCCATTGCTTGAAGTTGATGATCAATATGACGAAGTGCACGTTAAACAAAACGATGAAGCAGAAAATATTGATACGCGTGAGGCTTTAGATAGCAAAGAGATTCCCGATGATATTCCACTGGATGCATCTTTAGATGATATTTATAGTGCAGGAACTCCATCTGGAACTAACTCAGATTATCGTAATGACGAATTGCCTATCTATCAAGGTGAAACTCACGAAACATTACATGATTATCTAGAATGGCAACTTGAACTAACACCCTTTAGCGATACTGATAGGGCGATAGCAGTATCTATTATTGAAGCTATAGATGAGAGAGGCTATTTAACAGTTTCAACAGAAGAAATACTTGAAGAGCAAGGTAATGATGAAATTGAAATTGCCGAAGTTGAAGCAGTATTGAAACGAATATGGAATTTTGATCCTATCGGTGTTGGTGCCAGATCGTTGCAAGAGTGTTTGTCTATTCAAATTCAACATTTAGATACTCCACCGTTAGTTAAACAAATTATTGATAATTATTTAGACTTATTAGCCATACGCGATTATAGAAACTTAAAAAAAGTGTTAAATACAACAGATGAACAATTAAAAGAGGCTGTTGATTTTATACAACGTTTGCAACCTTATCCTGGCGATTTGGTTAATACTGCTTCTCCAGACTATGTCATACCTGATGTCATGGTAAAAAAGGTACAAGGAAAATGGATTGTGTATTTAAATAGTGATACAGTTCCAGCTTTACGTATTAACCAGCAATACGCCGATATGGCAAAATTAGCAAATGAAAGTGATGGGCAATATATTAGATCTCATCTGCAAGAAGCTAATTGGTTTATTAAAAGCATCGAAAACCGTAACGAAACCTTATTAAAAGTCAGCCAATTTATTGTTGAGCATCAGCAAGCCTTTTTTGAACACGGTGCTGAATACATGAAACCAATGATTTTGTCTGATGTTGCAACGGCAATTGATATGCATGAATCGACCATTTCTCGTGTAACAACTCAAAAATATCTGCATTGTCCAAGCGGAATTTATGAACTTAAATTCTTTTTCTCAAGTCATGTTAATAATGATTCAGGTGGTGAGGTTTCATCTACAGCTATCCAAGCATTAATTAAAAAATATATATCGGCAGAAAATAGTAAAAAGCCATTAAGTGATAGTAAATTAGTTTCGATGCTTGAAGAACAAGGCATTATTATTGCACGTCGCACCGTAGCAAAATACCGTGAAGCCTTATCAATTCCACCATCAAGTCAACGAAAACAGCTTTAAATTTGAATTCAAATTTTTTGGATATATATCGCTTATTTTAATCATGGGCGCAATTTGCGCCCTTTAATAAAATTAAGCTAAAAAGCTTGGAATTTTATGTTCAAAGTCGCTAATTGCATCTTCATGTTGTAGGGTTAAGCCAATATTATCTAACCCATTTAACAAGCAATGACGTTTAAAAGCATCGATTTTAAATGAATATTGCTTGTCGCCGGCAATGACCACTTCATTAACTAAATCGATGGTAAATTCAACGCCTTCATTAGCTTCGACAATTTTAAATAGTTCATCGATATCTTCTTCGGATAAATTAACCAATAATAACTGATTGTTAAATGAGTTATTATAAAAAATATCGGCAAAACTTGAACCAATAATAGTTTTAAATCCATAATCAGCAAGTGCCCATGGAGCATGTTCACGAGAAGAACCACAACCAAAATTTTCACGTGTTAATAAAATACTGGCACCTTTATAGCGGGGTTTATTCAAGACAAATTCAGGGTTAGGCTGCTCGCCAGCATCATCTAAAAAGCGCCATTCATGAAAGGCATGTTTACCAAATCCAGTGCGTGTTACTTTCTGTAAAAACTGTTTTGGAATGATTGCATCTGTATCAACATTAGCCGCATCCAAAGGAACGACTAGCCCAGTATGTTTTGTAAATTTTGCCATGACAAGTCTCTCCTTAAAATGGTTTGCGAATATCTGTAAAATGACCAGTAATAGCTGCGGCTACTGCCATAGCAGGACTAACTAAATGTGTTCTAGCATCACGTCCTTGGCGACCTTCAAAATTACGGTTGCTAGTTGATGCACAGCGATCTCCCGGTGCTAATTTATCATCGTTCATTGCAAGACACATAGAGCAACCCGGTAAGCGCCATTCAAATCCTGCATCAATAAAAATCTTATCTAATCCTTCGGCTTCAGCTTGTTCTTTCACTGGTCCTGAACCGGGTACAACTAATGCTTGTACACCTTCAGCCACTTTACGGCCTTTAGCAATTTGCGCAGCAGCTCGTAAATCTTCTATACGTGAGTTTGTACAAGAACCAATAAATACTTTATTGATCTTAATATCAGTCATTTTGGTACCAGCGGTTAATCCCATATAAGCTAATGCACGCTCAGCAGAGTGTTTTTCAATAGGATCAGCAAAATTATTAGGATTCGGTACTGTTGCATCAATTGATGTAACTTGACCAGGATTAGTACCCCAAGTGACCTGTGGGGCGATATCTTTACCTTCTAACGTCACAACTGTATCAAAATGTGCACCTTCGTCGGTTTTTAGCGTTTTCCAATAAGCAACCGCTTTGTCGAAGTCTTTACCTTTTGGTGAAAATTGACGACCTTTTAAGTACTCAAAAGTCACTTCATCTGGTGCAATTATGCCAGCTTTAGCTCCCATTTCAATTGCCATATTACACAACGTCATGCGTCCTTCCATTGATAATGATTTAATAGCATCACCACAAAATTCAACTACATGACCTGTACCGCCAGCACTAGTTGTTTTGCCAATGATAGCTAAAATAATATCCTTAGCGGTAATGCCATCAGCAACATCTCCTTTAACTTCAATTTTCATAGTTTTAGCTCGACCTTGTTTTAAGGTTTGAGTTGCTAACACATGCTCAACTTCGGAAGTACCAATACCAAAAGCTAATGCACCAAATGCGCCATGTGTAGCAGTGTGCGAATCACCACACACAATAGTCATACCCGGTAAAGTCATACCTTGCTCAGGGCCGACTACATGGACAATACCACGTAATGGGCTTTGTAAATCATATAACGAAACACCAAACTCTTTGGCATTTTTTGCCAGTTCGGTTAACTGAATGCGAGCCATTTCGCTACAGGCACTTAAATCATTACTTTTGGTTGAAGTGTTATGATCCATAGTTGCAAAAGTCTTATTGGGCTGGCGAACTTTACGATTCATTGCACGTAAGCCATCAAAGGCCTGTGGAGAGGTGACTTCATGAACTAAATGACGATCGATATATAAAATAGGCGTTTCATTTGGAGCTTCATAAACGACATGCGCATCATATAATTTCTGATACAGTGTTTTTGACATTGCAGATTCCTTATTATTTTTTACAACTGGTATTAGTTTTAAACTTTGACATTATTTACTAATCCTATAATTAATTGGATTAAAAAGGATACAAGTAGCAGTTTATTTTGCATACTTGAGTATCTTTTTACTACACATTTTACATAGCTAATTCAACTAAATAAGCTTACAAATAATGTCTCCCATTTCATCAGTTGAAACGGGTTGTTCTTTTTGTGCAAGATCGATAGTACGATAGCCTTGCTCTAATGCTTTATTTACTGCTGTTTCGATAGCTGAGGCAATATCATCACGTTTAAAGCTGTAACGGACTAACAAGGCTAATGACAAAATTTGTGCAGCAGGATTAGCAATATTTTTGCCAGCAATGTCAGGCGCACTACCGCCAGCTGGTTCATATAAACCGAAACCTTGCTCATTAAGACTAGCAGACGGCAACATACCCATTGAACCAGTTATCATGGCACATTCATCGGATAATATATCTCCAAATAAATTTGAGCATAAAATAACATCGAATTGAGACGGATCTTTAACAAGTTGCATTGTGGCATTATCGATATACATATGCTCAAGTTCGATATCAGGGTAGTTTTTAGCTACTTCATTAACCACCTCACGCCACAAAATTGAAGTTTGTAATACGTTGGCTTTATCAATTGAAGTTACTTTTTTGCGACGTAAACGTGCGGCTTCAAACCCCATTTTTGCAATACGTTCTATCTCAAAACGATGATAAACTTCAGTATCAAATGCTTTTTCTTGAGCACCACTACCTTCACGTCCTTTAGGTAATCCAAAATAAATACCGCCAGTTAATTCGCGCATACATAAAATATCAAATCCACGCTCTGCAATATCAGTTCGTAATGGGCAAAGATCTTCTAAGCCTTGATACAAACGAGCAGGGCGCATATTAGCAAATAATTTGAAGTGTTTACGTAGTGGCAATAACGCACCACGTTCAGGTTGCTTTTCAGGTGGCAAATTAGACCATTTAGGACCGCCCACTGAACCAAATAAAATAGCGTCAGCTTTTTCACAGCCTTCAAGTGTTTCATTAGGTAATGGGCAACCATGAATATCAATTGCTGCGCCGCCCACATCATATTCACTAGTAGTAATAGAAAGTTGATACTTTTGGCGGATAACATCTAATACTTTATAGGCTTGTCTCATTACTTCTGGGCCAATACCGTCGCCGGGAAGTACTGCAATATGGTAGTTTTGTGACATTTTTTATTCCTTTACAATCTAAATTAATTTTCATGTTTTGCTGTTAAACGGCAAAACAAATTATTTTTTAGTCATGATGTAATTTTTGTTTTTCTTGTGCAACTTGATTTGCTCTATACACATTGTTCAATACATTAATTAAAGCCAAAGCCGATGAGTGAACAATGTCGGTTGCAAGCCCAACTCCATGGAACTTACGACCTTTATATTCGGCAACAATATCAACTTGTCCTAAAGCATTTTCACCTTGTCCTTTAGAAGCTAACTGATATTTTACAATCGAAATAGGCTCGCCAGTAATACGGTTGATAGCTTGATAAACAGCATCAACGGGGCCATTACCTGTTGCTGCATCAGAATACTTTTTATCACCAATTAACAAGCTAACCGAAGCGGTTGAAACAACCGTCGAACCTGATTGAACATTAAAATAATCCAAAACATAATGTTCTTTTTCATCTTTTAATTGATTGATAAATATTAATGCCTCTAAATCATAATCGAATACTTGGCCTTTTTTATCAGCTAATTCTAAAAATGCCTCATAGACTTGATCTACGTTATAATCTTTATCGTGATAACCAAGTTCTTCTAAACGATGTTTAACGGCGGCTCGTCCTGAACGAGAGGTTAAATTTAATTGGATTTGATTTAATCCGATTGATTCAGGGGTCATAATTTCGTAAGTTTCACGATTTTTTAAAACCCCATCTTGATGAATTCCTGAGGAGTGGGCAAAAGCGTTACTACCAATAATTGCTTTATTACCCGGAATTGGCATATTAGTAATTTGGCTAACAATTTGGCTGGTACGATAAATCTCTTGGTGATTGATATTTGTGTGAACATTTAAGATATTTTGACGAACTTTAATCGCCATAATAACTTCTTCAAGTGCGGTATTACCCGCACGTTCGCCTAAACCATTCATCGCACCTTCAATTTGCCGAGCACCTTCTTGAACCGCGCTAATCGAGTTAGCCACCGACATGCCCAAGTCATCATGACAATGAACAGAGATAATCGCTTGATCAATGTTCGGGACACGTTCAAATAGGGTACGAATAATGCCACCAAATTGATAAGGGACAGTATAACCGACAGTATCTGGAATATTGATCGTTCTTGCCCCTGCTTTAATTGCTGCTTCAACGATACGACATAAGTTATCAATTGGGGTACGGCCTGCATCTTCACAAGAAAACTCCACATCATTAGTATAATTACGTGCACGTTTAATACAGTGCACAGCTCTTTCAATGACATCATCAAATGTCATTTTTAATTTATCCTTAACATGTAAGGTTGATGTTGCCATAAAAGTATGAATTCGAAACTGATCTGCAACTTTTAATGCCTCGGCAGCAACATCAATATCTTTATCAACACAACGAGACAATGCACAAACACAGCTATCTTTAATGGTCTTAGCAATCGTCTGAACTGATTCAAAATCACCGGGAGATGAAACAGGAAAGCCAACTTCCATCACATCGACCCGCATTCGCTCCAAAGCAAGCGCTATTTGTAACTTTTCTTTAACGCTCAAACTTGCTTGTAATGCTTGTTCACCATCGCGTAACGTTGTATCAAAAATAATGACTTGATCGCTCATTGTTTTTCCTTTTATATATTTTAGCGCTATCTCGGTATTTCAAGTTAAAAAAACAAAAAACCCGCACTTTAGCGCGGGTTCTTGTTAATTTGTTGAGTTGTTTATTTAACTACTTCTTTTTACTCCACACACAAGCTATCCGCGCAAGTTAATGCGAGGAGGAGGCTGAGGTCGAGTGATAAATAGTTAACAAACATAAAAAAATCTCTATTTGAATTGTAATTAATACAGACAAAAACTGATGTTATTTTTACCAAATGATATCAGTGGTGTCAATGATTATTTGTAGTCAATCTAAATATGTTCTATTTTTATTAAAATAAAGTACTCAATACTAATTAAAGATTGCTTTACTATTTGACAAATCTATTAAAATAATAAGTTGAGACATAATAGAACCGAATTATAATGGTGAAAAGAATAACTCACGAGGGCATAATAATGAACATAGTTGATATTTCTCAAAAACGCTACACTACCAAACATTATGATCCAACAAAAAAAATTCCTGCCGATAAGATTGAACAATTATTAACTGTTTTAAGAAACAGCCCATCATCAGTTAACTCACAACCATGGCATTTTTATGTTATCGAGAACAACGAGGCAAAGAATAAAATTTTACCAGCTATACTTGAATTTAATCAACCAAGGGTGACTGGCGCTTCGCATACGATTGTCTTTTGTATTAAAACACCATTAGACGACGCCCATTTAGTTAATCTACTCAATCAAGAAGATAAAGACGGTAGATACCCTTCAGCCGATCTTAAACAAGCACAAGATCAAGGTCGTAGGCACTTTGTAAAGCTCAATAGTGCAACCATTGAATCGCAACAATGTTGGGAAAGTAAACAAGCTTATCTAGCATTGGGGCAACTGCTTTTTGCAGCAGCAGCAATTGGTATTGATTCAACGGCAATTGAAGGATATGATACCCAAAAAATGGACGAGATTTTAGATCTCAAAAGCAAAGGACTTAAAAGTATTGTTGTTGCTACATTAGGCTATCGAGCCGAAAATGACGGCAATGCGCATCGACCAAAATCACGCTTACCTAAAGAGCAACTTTTTACGTTTTTATAAAATAACGAGCAATATTCTCTGTATGAATTAAGATAAATATAGAGGATATTTTTTGAACTATGATAAGTTTAATTGTAGGAAAACATTAAGTTGTTTATACTTCATGTGTAGGATTTATTCGCATTATTTACAGTAAATCTGAGAAAATATGGTAATGAATATACGTAAAACAAAATTAACGCCTTATCACAGACAAGAGATATGGCGTTTATATCATAAAGAAAAAATAACCATCACTGATTTGGCTAAACGTTTTATGGTCAGTCACCCGACCATTTATAGCGTGCTAAAAAAAGCCCGATTAAATTTGTTTGTGCCTTTAACCAGTAAGAACAAACGTTATAAAACGATTAGTTATGGTATTAAACACCTAGTTAAAATTGAAAAATCCATTGAAGATAAATTAAGGCGGCAACTAAATTATATAACAAAACAAATCCTGACGAAATGTTACATGTCGGCACCAAATATTTACCTTTACCTAAAAACAAAACAAAATAACTGTGATTGGCTATTTTAATAGGTTGCGCTATCGTGGTTGAAAGTAATGGTCTATTTTAGTTGGTCAGATTTCGGACGTGATCACTATTATTAATTTATTTACAAAAAACAGTACGTCTGAAATCACGATACCATAATATCTTAGCTCGCTATAGACAATTGATTTAACCAAAAACAAAATAAAAAATCCAATAAAATCAATGTCCTACCTGAGCGATTTTAGAGCAAAAAAACACACCACTATAAGGTCAATATGCTTGTTTTTTTGCAGTGTCAAAATACGCTAATGACAGAACTAGGGTCGCCGCCAAACAGGACTATTTCATTTGTATTTTTTTACAAAAAAACACGAAAAAACTAGCCAACTATTTTTTAAACGGCTATACTTTTACCGTTATAGGAAAACAAGCTTATTAAATAAGCA